>JBGPEQ010000295.1:0-5668 GCA_041482855.1 Dongiaceae bacterium
CTGCGTCCCGGCGATCCCCCGCCCTTCGAGATCGTCAACGCGGACGGCGCCGCCCACGTCGTCCTCATCTCCGATCACGCGGGACGCGCGATCCCGCAGGCGCTCGGCACCCTCGGCCTGGGGCCGGCCGAGCTGGCCCGCCACATCGCCTGGGACATCGGCATCGCCGACGTCACGCGCCGCCTGGCCAAGCGGCTGGATGCCCCGGCCGCGCTCGCCGGCTATTCCCGCCTCGTCATCGATTGCAACCGCAAGCTCGGCAACCCCACCTCGATCGCCCAGGAGAGCGACGGCGTCATGGTGCCCGGCAATCGCGGCCTCACGCCGGCCCAGCGGGCGCAGCGGGTGGCCGCCCTCTTCACGCCCTATCACGACGCCGTCGCCGGCGTCATCGAAGGCCGCCGGCGGGCCGGGTTGGTGCCGGCCCTTGTCTCCATGCACAGCTTCACGCCGGTCATGAACGGCTTCGAGCGGCCCTGGCATATCGGCATCCTCTGGAACCGCGACCCCCGCCTGCCGCTGCCGCTGATCAAGCGCCTCGCCGCCGAGCCCGGCATCCGCGTCGGCGACAACGAGCCCTATACTGGCCGCGCGGAGCATGGCTATTCCATCTACGTCCACGGCCAGGACCTGGGCCTGCCGCATGTGCTGATCGAGGTGCGCCAGGACCTGATCGATACCCACCACGGGGCCGAGGAATGGGCTCACCGCATCGGCAACGCCCTCGCCGACGTGCTCGCCGACGACGGCCTCTACCGCCTGGAGCATTACTGAATGGCCTATCGCGAGCCGGCCTTCACGCTCGGCATCGAGGAGGAATATCTGCTCGTCGATCGCGCCAGCCGCGACCTCGTGCGCGAGCCGCCGCCGGAGCTGCTGGCGGAATGCGAGGCCGTGCTGGAGGCCCAGGTGACGCCGGAGTTCCTGCGCTCGCAGATCGAGGTCGGCACCCGCGTCTGCACCAGCGCGGCCGAGGCGCGCACCGACCTCGCCCGCCTGCGCAAGACCGTGGCCGAGGTGACTGCCCGCCACGGCCTGGCGCCGATCGCGGCGTCGACGCACCCCTTCGCCTCCTGGCACCTGCAGAAGCACACCGACAAGGAGCGCTACAACATCCTGGCGCAGGACCTGCAGGCGCCCGGCCGCCGGCTCGTCATCTGCGGCATGCACGTCCATATCGGCATCGAGGATCCGCAGCTGCGCGTCGACTTCATGGGCCAGGTCGCCTACTTCCTGCCGCACCTGCTGGCGCTCAGCACCTCCTCGCCGTTCTGGGGCGGCGAGGATACCGGCCTCAAGTCCTACCGCATGGCCGTCTTCAACGAGCTGCCGCGCACCGGCCTGCCCGAGCTGTTCGAGAGCTGGGGCGAGTATGAGCGCCATCTCAAGGTGCTGATCGCCGCCGGCCTGATCGAGGACGGCAGCAAGCTGTGGTGGGACGTGCGGCCGAGCGCGCGCTTTCCCACCCTGGAGATGCGCATCACCGACGTCTGCACCACGCTCGATGACGGCATCGCCGTGGCCGCGCTCTATCGCTGCCTGCTGCGCATGCTCTGGCGCCTGCGCCGCAGCAACCAGCGCTGGCGCCGCTATGCCCACATGCTCGTGAACGAGAACCGCTGGCGGGCCCAGCGCTACGGCACCGACGCCGGCCTCGCCGATTTCGGCAAGGGCGAGGTGGTGCCCTACGCCGACCTGCTGGAGGAGCTGATCGAGCTGGTGCGCGAAGACTCCACCTTCTTCAATTGCCAGCCGGAGATCGATCACGCCCGCCGCATCCTCGCCCGCGGCACCAGCGCCCACCGCCAGCTCGCCATCTACCGCGAAGCCCTCGAAGCCGGCGCCACCCCGCTCGAAGCCCTCCAGGGCGTCGTCGACTGGCTGATCGAGGAAACGGTCCGCCGCCTCTAATGTCCTGGGTTTGCCGCATTTCCCGCCGCGTTAGCGATTCCTTAGTCGCGCCGGCGTATGAATGCGTCCCATGCAAGGGGACATCTACGGACGCAAGCTCGCGCTGCTGACCCACAAGGCCGGCGCCGACGCCGTCCAGCTCCACACTGGCATCGTCGCCTTCACCCAATGCGAACTGCTGCTCGACCGCGGCCTGCAGAAGCCGCCCTTCCGCCTGCGCTGGAAATGGATGAGCCGCATCGAGTCGGTGGCCAGCGACCAGAAGGACCGGCTCGACGACGCCGATCTCCTGCTGTCGCTGAGCGACGCCGAACTCTCGGAGCAGGAACTCTCCATCCTGAACTGAACGCCCCTGGTTCCTCGCGGCGCCAGATCGCATATACTCTCCAGCCGGAACCCCTGGAGAGCCCGATGGACGACAAGACCCGCACCGAACTCGAAGCCGCCGCCTTCCGCCGGCTGGTCGCGCATCTGCGCGAGCGCGCGGATGTGCAGAACCTCGACCTGATGAATCTCGCCGGCTTCTGCCGCAACTGCCTCTCGAAATGGTATCGCGCCGCCGCCGAGGAGCGCGGCATCGCCCTCAGCGATCCCGCCGCCCGCGAAATCGTCTACGGCATGCCCTACGAGGAGTGGAAGGCCAAGCACCAGAAGGAAGCATCGCCCGACCAGCAGAAATCCTTCGCCGCCCAGCACAAGCACTGAGCCGTCCGCTCCAGGGTTGCGAGCCCTGGAAGCCGCCGATATTGTCCGCGCTTCGTTTTTGGGGAAGCGTCCATGAAGAAGTCCGGCGGCATCGCGGCAGATCGCTTGCGCTCGTTTCTCGAGCGCATCGAGCGGCTCGAGGAAGAGAAGGCGGGGCTGACCGCCGACATCCGCGAAGTCTACGCCGAGGCCAAGGGCAGCGGCTTCGACACGAAGGTCATGCGCCAGATCGTGCGCCTGCGCAAAATGGACTCCGCCGACCGCCAGGAGCAGGAAGCCCTGCTCGACGTCTACCGTCGGGCCATCGGCCTGGAGTGATCGGCGCCCGCCTGAAATCATGCCGCCGCCGCGCAGCTCCCTGGCGCCCATTGTCACCGCCGGGTTGATCATGATCATCTGGGGCGCGACGCCGGTGGCCACGCGCCTCGCCGTCGCCGACCTCCAGCCCATTCAAGTCGGCCTGCTGCGCACGGTCTTCGCGGGCATGCTGGCCTTGCCGATCGCCCTGGCGCTGCGCCAGCCCTTGCCGAAAGACCGCCGCGGATTCCTGCTGCTGGCCATCTCGGCCGCCTCCGGCTTCATCGTCTTTCCGCTGCTCTACAGCATCGGCCAGCGCGACACCTCGGCCATGCATGGCGGCATGATCCTCGCGGCCCTGCCGGTCTTCACCGGCAGCTACGCCGCGCTGGTCGAGCGGCGGCGGCCGACGGCGCGCTGGATCGCCGGCTGCGTCATTGCACTCCTCGGCGAATGCGCGCTGATCGTCCTGCGCGCCGGCGGCGGCGGCGCACAGCCGACATTGGGCGGAGACTTGCTGGTCTTGCTGTCGGCGCTCCTCGTCGCCGCCGGCTATGTCGCGGGCGCGCGCCTGACGCAGACCGGCTACAGCAGCCTGGCCACTACCCTGTGGGGCGTCGCGCTCGCCGCCATGGTGTCGGCAGTTATCATGGCCGCGACGGTGGCGCGCGGCGGCTGGCCGTCGGCCGGCTGGCAGTCCTGGAGCGCGGTGCTTTACCTGGCCAGCATCACCACGATCGTCGGCTATATTGGCTGGTATTGGGCGTTGGCCAAGGGCGGCATCGCCCGCATCAGCACGATCCAGTTCTTCCAGCCGGTGTCCGGCCTGATCCTCGCCGCCCTCCTGCTGGGCGAGCGTATGACCCTCTCGCTGCTGGCAGCCTCTGTTGTGATTCTGGCCGGCGTCTGGATTGCGCAGCGGCGTTGAGCCCGGCGCGCTACTGATTGTTCCAGTGATGGCAGGCGACCTCGTGCCCGCGGCCGATGGTTTCGAGCGGCGGCACTTCGCGGGCGCACAGTTCCGTCGCCTTCGGACAGCGCGTGCGGAAGGTGCAGCCCGATGGCGGCTTCAGGGGCGAGGGCAGGTCGCCCTTCAGCACCACCCGCGTGCGTTTGCGCTCGACGTCGGGATCGGGGATCGGCGCCGCCGAAATGAGGGCCTGAGTATAGGGGTGGCGCGGATTGCGGTAGAGCTCGTCGCGGTCGGCCAGCTCGGCGACGCGCCCGAGATACAGCACCATGATGCGGTGACTGATATGGCGCACGACCGACAGGTTGTGGGAGATGAAGATCAGCGCCATGCCCATGTCGCGCTGCAGGTCCATCAGCAGGTTGACGATCTGCGCCTGGATCGACACGTCGAGCGCGGAGACCGGCTCGTCGCAGACGATCAGCTGCGGGCTGTTGATCATCGCCCGCGCGATGCCGATGCGCTGGCACTGGCCGCCGGAGAACTCGTGCGGATAGCGGTTGATCTGGTTCGGCAGCAGGCCGACTTTCGCCATCATCTCCTTCACGCGCGCCTTCGTCTCGGCCGTGCTGAGGTCGGGCTGGAAGGTCTTCATCGGCTCGGCGATGATGTCGCCCACAGTCATGCGCGGATTGAGCGCGGCAAGCGGGTCCTGGAAGACGATCTGCATCTCCTGGCGCTTCTGCCGCATCGCCTCGTGCGAGATCTGCGCCAGATCCTGGCCGAGCCAGACCACGCGCCCGGCGGCCGTCGGCAGCAGCCGCAGGACGGCACGCCCGAGGGTCGACTTGCCGCAGCCGGATTCACCGACCAGCCCGAGCGTCTCGCCCGGCCGCAGATCGAAC
Organism: Dongiaceae bacterium; assembly: GCA_041482855.1. Taxonomy (GTDB): domain Bacteria; phylum Pseudomonadota; class Alphaproteobacteria; order Dongiales; family Dongiaceae; genus JBGPEQ01. The sequence continues at coordinate 4,729 of JBGPEQ010000295.1, forward strand.
GTGACGCCGTCGACGGCCTTGAGGACCGCTGCGCGTCTGCGCGACAGCAGGCCGCCGCCGATGTGGAAATGGACCTTCAGGTTCTGTACCGACAGCAGCGGCGCGGTGCCTACAGGGCCTGCAGATGGCATGCCTTGCTCCTCTCCGGGGTGATCGCGCGCAGCGGCGGCAGCTCGCTCGCGCAGACATCCATGCGATAGTCGCAGCGATCGCGAAAGGCACAACCGCTCGGCAGCCGCTGGAGGTTCGGGGGCTGGCCGGCGATGGTCGTCAGCCGGTTATGCATGGTCTCGTCCAGCCGCGGCATCGAGCGCAGCAGGCCTGCGCTGTAGGGATGCTGCGGATCGTGAAACAGTCTACTGGCAGGCGCCGCCTCAACCACGCGGCCGGCATACATCACCATCACCCGTTCGCACATGCCGGCAATGACGCCCATGTCGTGGGTGATCAGGGCCAGCGCCATATTGAAGTCACGCCTGAGTCCGCTGATAAGGTCGAGGATCTGCGCCTGCACGGTGACGTCGAGGGCGGTCGTCGGCTCGTCAGCGATTACCAGCTCCGGCTGGCACAGCAGCGCCATGGCGATCATGACCCGCTGGCGCATGCCGCCGGAGAATTCATGCGGATACATGTCGAGCCGCTGGGCGGCCTCGGGAATCTGCACGCGATCGAGCATGGCGACCGAGGCCTTGCGCGCCTCCGCCATGCTCATGCCCTTGTGCTCGACCAACACCTCCGTCATCTGGCGGGCGACCGAGAGGTAGGGGTTCAGGGACGTCATGGGATCCTGGAAGATCATGGACATGCGGACGCCGCGGATCTTGTTCAGCTTGCTCGGCGGCTGCCCGAGGATCTCCGTGCCCTTGAACTTCACGCTGCCGCGGGCGCGGCCGTTGCCGGCGAGCAGGCCCATGACCGACATGAAGATCTGGCTCTTGCC
>JBGPEQ010000296.1:0-5642 GCA_041482855.1 Dongiaceae bacterium
CAGTGCTGCCCGGCCGACTCCCACCTCACCCCTTGACAGCGAAAACGCCTCATATAAGGGGCGACCGGCAGGTCGCCCGCTGGACCGCGCGATAGATAGTCGGGCGACCTGCCGGTCGCCCCTACGCCAGCCAGTTACCCCCTCTCGAACATCCGGATGCGCTCGTAGTCCGTGACGCGGCGGTCGAATTCCTGTTGCTCCCAATCGCCGGCGTGGAGGTAATGGTCGATGACATCGTCGCCGAAGGCGCCGCGCAGGATCTTCGATTTGTCGAGCAGGACCAGGGCGTCGCGCAGGGATTTCGGCACCTCCCGGATGTTCTTGCCCTCGTAGGCGTTGCCCTGGAAGGCGGGCTCGAGCTTCAGCTTGTTCTCGATGCCGTGGAGGCCGCAGGCGAGCGCCGCGGCGAAGGCGAGATAGGGATTCACGTCGGCGCCGGGCACGCGGCATTCCGAGCGCATGCTGTTCGGCCCGTCGCCGAGGATGCGGAAACCCGCGGTGCGGTTGTCGAGCGACCACACCGCCTTGGTGGGCGCGAAAGTGCCGGCCGAGAAGCGCTTGTAGGAGTTGATGTAGGGCGCGAAAAAATACGCCGACTCGCGCAGGCCGCTGATCTGGCCGGCGAGGTAGTGGCAGAACAGCTCGGACATGTGGTTCGGCGCCGACTTGTCGTAGAAGAGCGGCTTGCCGTTCTTGGCGCCCCACAGCGACGAGTGCAGGTGGAAGCTGTTGCCGGCGAGGCTGTGATCGATCTTGGCCATGAAGGAGACGGCCTTGCCCTGCAGGTGGGCGATCTCCTTGGCGCCGTTCTTGTAGATGGCGATGCGATCGGCCATCTCCACGGCCTCGGCGTATTTGAGGTTGATCTCCTCCTGGCCGGGGCCCCATTCGCCCTTCGAGCATTCGACGGGCACGCCGGCGGCGTCCATGTTGTTGCGGATGGCGCGGATGAGCGGCTCTTCCTTCGTCGTCTGCAGGATGACGTAGTCCTCGATGTACCAGCCGGCATGCTTCAGGTTCTTGTAGTCCTTGGCGCGGGCGGACTCGTAGGATTCATCGAACACGAAGAGCTCCAGCTCGGCCGCCATCATGACGTCGAAGCCGAGCTTCTTCGCCCGCGCGACCTGCTTCTTCAGGACCTGGCGCGGCGAATGCGGCACCTCTTCGCCGTGATGGTCGACGACGTCGCAGATGACGAGCGCGGTGCCCGGCAGCCAGGGGACGCGCCGGAGTGTCTTCAGATCGGGCTTCAGCACGAAATCGCCATAGCCGCGCGCCCAGGACGAGGCCTTGTAGCCGGGCACCGGCTCGATCTCCATGTCGATGGCCAGCAGGTAGTCGCAGGTGTGCGCCTCCTTGACGCCGCTCTCCAGGAAGAAATGCCCGGTGTAGCGCTTGCCCATCAGCCGCCCCTGCATGTCGACCATGCAGATGAGGACGGTATCGATCTCGCCGGATTTGATCAGGCGCTTGAGGGTATCGAGCTCGAGATTGGCAGGCATGATGGCTCCCTGGTCGGTTGTCGTTATTGCGGTGATCTGGCCATTCCGGCCGGCATTTGTCGAGGGCTGGCTAGCGCCAGGCGCTGCAGCGCTTGATCGCGTCGCGGAAACGCTTGCGGGCGGCGTCGGAGAGCGGGCTCGCGGATGTGACGCGGTTGCGGGCGGGCGGCGGCGGGGGCAGGGTGTCGAGGTCGGCGAGGCCGGCGCCGATGAGCGCCAGTTGGGCGCAGCCGAGGCCGGTGAGATCGGCGCTGCCGGCGACCACCACGGGCTGGCCGAGGGCGCGGCCCAGGAAGCTGCAGAAATAGCGGTTGTTGCTGAGGCCACCGTCGATGGAGATCGGGCCCTGCAGCGGCGTCGCCCTCCCCATGGCGGCGATCACCTCGGCCGCCAGCAGCGCCACGCCTTCGAGCAGCGCCTGCATCATGTCGGTCTTCGTCGTGTCGGCGCCGAGGCCGAGCCACATGCCCGCGGCATTGCGGTCCCAATAGGGGCAGGAGAGGCCGGAGAGCGCGGGCACGAATACCAACCCGCGCTCGATGGCGGGTGGCGCGGCGAAATCGTCTATCTCGGCGTAGTCCTTGAACAGGCCGAGGCCGCGGGCCCAGTTCACGGCCGAGGCCGCATCGTAGATGCCGCCTTCGATGGCATAGGCGAGCGGCCGGGTGCCGAGCTTCCAGGCGACGGTGCGGATCATGCCGGCGGCGGCATCGGCCGCCACGTTCCTGTCGGCGACCGCGAGCGCGAAGGCGCCGGTGCCGAAGGTGATCTTGGCCTGGCCGCCCTGGCGGGAGCCATGGCCGAACAACGCCGCCTGCTGGTCCACGACGCTGGCGACGATGGGCAGGCGGCCGATCGTTCCGAAGGCGCCGGCGGTCGGCCGGATTTCGGCGAGCGCCTCGATCGGCACGCCGAACAGGCGGCACAGCTCCGGATCCCACTGGCCGGTATCGAGGTTCATCAGGCTGGTGCGCGAGGCGGTGGTGACGTCGGTGGCGTAGACGCCGGCCAGGCGATCGAGGAAAAAGCTGTCGCTGGTGCCGAGGCGGAGCTTGCCCTGCTTGAGCAACTCCTGGGCACGCGGCATGTTATCGATGATCCAGCGGAGCTTGCTGGCCGAAAAATAGGGATCGAGCGGCAGACCGGTGCGGGTCGTGATCAGCTTGGCGGCGCCCTCCTTCTTCAGCTGTTCGGTCATCGGCAGGGTGCGGGCGTCCTGCCAGACGATGGCGTTGCATACGGGCTCGCCGCTGTCGGCGTCCCAGGCGATGACGGTCTCGCCCTGATTGGCGAGGCCGCAGGCGGCGGCGTCGCCGGCCTGTTCCAGCAGTTTGCGGACGTGATCCAGCAGCTCCAGCGGATCGTGCTCGACCCAGCCCTGTTGCGGATAGATCTGCCGATGATCGAAGCCGCCGACGCGCTCGAACTTGCCGGTCGAATCGAGCCGGTAGGCCTTGCTGCCGGTGGTGCCCTGATCGACGGCGAAGACGGCGGTCATGGGTTCAGTCCTCGATGAGCTCGACATGGATCTGCCGGAGGCCGGCCGGCGGCAATCGGTCGGTCGGAATCGTGATGCGCCGCTCCGGCAGCAGGTTGACGCGGTGCGACCACAGCTCGCGGCCGTCGACGAGCAGTCGCAGGCGGCCGCGCGCGGCCCGGCTGACGCGCGCGCGCAGCGGAGGCGGCGGGCCCGCCACGCCCATCTGCGCGGTGAACCGCTGGGGATAGACATATTTGAGCGGGGCGGCATAGGTGACGGGCACCGCCGGAGTCGCTTCGGGCAGTTTGTTCTTGAGATCTAGGATCATATTCTCTGCGACGACCCGGCCCTCTGCCCAGCACAGGCCGGAGGTTTCGACCGGCCGCAGCAGGTTGCCGGCGGCGAAGACCTGCAGATCGGAGCAGCGGAAGTACTGATCGATGGCGGGGCCGCCGGTACCGGGATCGAGCGCGATGTGGCTGCTCTTGAGGATCGCGGTCTCCGGCTGGAAGCGGCCGGTGAAGACGACGCCGTCGCAGGCGATGGTCTCGCGCCGGCCCGCGCGCTCGATCTCGACGGCCTCCACCTTGTCGAGACCGCGGATGGCGACGAGCCTGGTGCGCGTCAGCACGGGCACGCCCAAGACATGGTGCGCGATCCAGTCGCCCGGCCGGCGGGCGGTGATGCGTTCGCCCTCTTCCAGCATGGCCGCGATTTCGATGCCGGCGTGGCGCGCGGTCAGCAGGGCCGAGAACGACACCAGCTCGCTGCCGACGACGACAGCGCGCGAAAACGGCTTGGCGTGCGAGAGATAGACGAATTGCTGGAGGGCGCCGGTGGTGGTGACGCCCCAGGGCCGCGTGCCCGAGACGAGGCGCGCGCTGCGCGGCGTTTCTCGCACGCCGGTCGCCAGAAGCACGCAGCGGCCGGTGACGACCGCGGGCCCACTATCGGGATGGGTGACGTGGATGCGGCCGCCGGGCTCGATGCCGGTGACGGTGGTGCGCGTTCGGATTTCGATGCCGTGCGTCGCCCCGACGAGGCGGCGCGCGTAGGCTGGGCCGGTCATCGGCAGGGCGAGGAACTGGCCGAGGCCGAAACCGGTGTGGCCGCAATGACGGGGTATGCCGCCGGCGTCGCTCTCGCGTTCGAGGACGACGACATCGCGGACGCCGCTGACGGCGAGGCGGCGCGCCGCCGACAGGCCGGCCGGGCCGCCGCCGACGATGACGACGTCGTGGGTGGTCACGCCGCGCTCCGGACCGGCAGGTCCGGCAGGCGGCCGGCCACGAGTTCCGCGACGCGGGCGCTGCAATAGAAGCCCTGGCAGCGGCCCATCATGCAGCGCGTGCGGCGCTTGAGACCGCCGAGATCGCCGGCCGGCAGCGGGCCGGTAAGCCCGCCTTCGATCTCGGTGCGCGTCACCAGTTCGCAGTGGCAGACGATTTCGCCATAGCCGGCTTGCTGATGGGGGCGAGGCAGATGCTCGGCTAGGTTCGGCACGGACGTCCAGATCGGCAACGGATTGTCGGCAAGCTGGCCGAAGTGCTGGGAATACAATCCGGCCACATGCCGGGCGATGCCGAGTGAGCCAGTCAGGCCGGTCGAGCGGATTCCGGCCACGGTGATCCAGGCGCGGTCGGGCAGGGCCGCGACCTGATAGTCCTTGAACTGCGTAGCCGGGCGCAGCCCGGCATAGGTTGCCGTCACGGTCTCGCTAGCGAGCGCCGGCAGCTTACCGATGGCTGCTTCGACGAGCGCGTGAAGTCGCCCTTCGTCAACCGCGGCCTCGGCGCGATCTACCTGGTCCTCGGCCGTCGGGCCGACGATGAGATTGCCGAAGGCGGTGCGGACGACCATGACGCCCTTGGTCCGCTCCGTCGGCACCGGCAGGATCGATGAACGGACGAGCCGCGCGGCCGGCTTGTCGAAGACGACGAACTGACCCTTGCGCGGCGTGATCCGGAACGGAGACGGGCGGGCGATCGCCTCGACGAGATCGCCGAAATTGCCGGCGGCGTTGACGACGACGCGCGCCTCGATCGGCCCCGTGCTCGCCGCCAAACGCCATCCCGCCGACGTGCGCTCGCCGCCGGTCACTTCGGTGCGCCGGCGGACCTCGCCGCCATGGGCAATTCCCTGCAGCGCGTAGGCAAGCGGCGGCGACCAGGGATCGATGATGTGCTCGCCCGGGATGACGACGGCGGCCTGCGCGGCCGGTGCCAGGTACGGCTCCCGCCGCCGCAACTCGGCTCCGTCGATGAGATGTACATCGTCGAGGCCGGTGCGGTGTGCGTGTTCGACGATCGCCGGCAGCTTGACCGCTTCCGCCTCGTTCCAGGCGACGAGCAGGCCGCCGGTCTCGAGCAGGGGGAGATTCAGGTGGCGATGGATCTCCAGATATTCGGCATAGCCGGCGCGGACGCAGGCGAGCTCCAAGGTGTCCAGCGCGCCGTCGTAGCCGGTGTGCAGCATGGCGCTGTTGCCCTTGCTGGCCCCGGAAAGGATGTCGGCGCCCTTCTCGATGAGGATAGCCTTGGCGCCGCCGAGGGCGAGGCGCCGGAAGATGGCGCAGCCGACGACGCCGGCGCCGATGATGGCTACGTCATAGCTCATGACCGATCTATAGCCATGCCGGGCAGGGCTGTCGAACGACCGGC
>JBGPEQ010000297.1:0-5632 GCA_041482855.1 Dongiaceae bacterium
AGAGCTGTTGCTTCTCGCTCAGCTGAGCCTGGGCCGCGGGTTGTGCCACGGTGCCGTCGCGCATCGCGATGAAGCGGGTGCTCGAGCAGGAGCCGTCACTGCTCGACGTGGCGCAGATCTGCGCGACCTGCGACGTCGAGACTGTGCCGCTGCCTTCGCCCGCCGTGCTGCCGCCGTTATCGGTGCCACCCGACCCGTTGTCGGCGCTGGTGCCACCGCTACCGCCGCCGCCCGTATCCGTGGGTGCTGCGGCGGGCGTGGAAACGCCTATCGACGTATTTACCGACGAAGACGAGTTCGCCGTATTGGCGTCGATCCCGGCCTCGGAGGCAGCAGCGCCAGTGCCACTGGCGCTCGCACCTGTGCCGGCGCCGTCGTTGTTGGCTTCGGCGGTGCCATTGGCGAACGCGTTCGTCTCAGCGGTCCGCGCGGTCGTGTCGACCGAGCCGTCCGATGCGGCGTCGATGTGCGCCGTGGCCGAAGCGGAGCCATCGCCCACGGAGTTGGCGGAAACACCAACGCTCGCCGACGAGGACGCCGACGCCGTGCCGTCCGAGCCGGTGCTGGTCGCCGAGCCGGACGTAGCGGCCGCAGCGCTGCCGCTGATGACGCCGCCGCCCAGGGTCGAGACCGAGATGTCGGCATCGGCCGAGGACGATGACGAGGCCGAGGTTTCGTCCGCGGAGGTCGTGGATTCGGCGTCGGCGGATGCCGCGCCATGGGCCTCGCCATCGCCGGCTGAATTGCCGGTCAGGCTGGCCGAGGCGGTGGAGCCGTCGGCGGTCTTGGAGGCAGCGCTCGACGAACCGGACGCCGTAGCGCCGGCGCCGGCGGTGACGAGATCCACGGATGCATTCACCGTGCCGTCAGTCGCGAACGAGGCGCCGGTGTCGCCGTCCGCCGTCGAAGAGTCGGTCGTATCGTCACCGGAGGTGGCGTCGGTTCCGCCGGTCGCGCCGGCATGCGTCGTCGCAGAGGAATCGGCCGTGTTGCCATCGGCGCCCTGGCTGTGGGCAGACGCGCTGCCGTCGGCGGATGCGGAGGCTCCGGCGCCCGTGGCGCTGGCCTCGGAGTGCGACGACGTGCTCGCCGAGCCGCCGCCTGCAGTCGCGTGGCTCTCGGATGACGCACTGGCCGATGCGGCGAGGGCTGCGGTGGATTTCAGCCACCCGCTATGGGTGTCCGGCGCCACCGGCGCCGCCGCAAGCATGAGAGCGAAGGCACTCGTGGAAAGTGCCAGTCCCAGTCTCAGACGATGTGGGCTATTCATTTGAGTTCTCCTCCAACAAGGATGTTTGGACAGTGTTCTGCTAGTTGAAATGCCCCGACCAGGATTTGGTACGCAGTACGAGAGACCCCCTCTCAAGGAGGCCGCAATAAAGCACCATCGCTGTGGGAGCGACGTGTCATCGCGGGCCAAGGCTGTGTCATCCATGTGGCAGCGGCGCTGGCATCCGCGGCGCTCGCACGCTTCCGGCAATAGGCTAAGCTTTTGATTGTTGAGGCGCTTGTTCTTGCTGCCCGTGATCGCGAGCGACCCGAAGAGGAGACCTTGCGATTTCTACGTGTTCAGCTCCGCGGCGCGTTGTCGCAGCACATATTTCTGCACCTTGCCGGTCGACGTCTTCGGCAGCGGGCAGAACAAGATCGTCCGCGGCACTTTGAAGCGCGCCATATTGGCGCGGCAGAAAGCGATGAGATCTGCCGCGGTGGCGCTGGCGCCGTCCTTGAGCGTGACGAAGGCGCAGGGTGTCTCGCCCCACGTCTCGTCCGGGCGCGCCACCACGGCCGCCTCCAGCACCGCCGGATGGCGATAGAGCACGCCCTCGACCTCGATGGTCGAGATGTTCTCGCCGCCGGAGATGATGAGGTCCTTCGAGCGATCCTTGAGTTCGATGTAGCCATCGGCGTGGAGCACGCCGAGATCGCCGGAGTGGAACCAGCCGTCCTTGAAGGCTTCGTCGGTCGCCTTCGGGTTCTTGAGATAGCCCTTCATCACGATGTTGCCGCGGAAGAACACCTCGCCCATGGTCTGGCCGTCGGCCGGCACGGGTGTCAGCGTCTGCGGGTCCGCCACCATCAGGCCTTCGATCACGGGATAGCGCACGCCCTGGCGCGACTTCAGCCGCGCCTGCTCGGCGGGCGGCAGGTCGTTCCACTCCTCGTGCCAGTCGCACACGACCGCGGGGCCGTAGACTTCGGTAAGCCCGTAGACATGGGTGATGTGGAAGCCCATGCGCTCCATCTTCTCGATCACCGGTGCGGGCGGCGGCGCCGCCGCGGTCATCAGCTCGACGACGCGGCCGCCGAGCGCAGCGGTGAATTCCTTGACCAGCTTCGCCTCGGCATTGACCAGCATGTTCATCACGATCGGCGCGCCGCAGAGATGCGTCACGCCGTGGGCGGCGATGGCGTGCATGATTTCGCGCGGCGCCACCCGGCGCAGGCAGACATGGGTACCGTTGAGCGCCGTCACCGTCCACGGAAAGCACCAGCCGTTGCAGTGGAACATCGGCAGCGTCCACAGATAGACTGGATGCGGCGGCATGTTCCACACGAGCGCGTTGCCGAGAGCGTTCAGATAGGCGCCGCGATGGTGATAGACGACGCCCTTGGGATTGCCTGTCGTGCCTGAGGTGTAGTTGAGCGCAATCGCCTGCCATTCGTCTGATGGCAGCGACCATTTGAAATCGGCGTCGCCGCCGGCGAGAAAGGCTTCGTAGTCCATCTCGCCGAGCCGCTCTCCGCCGGGCCCGTGGGGATCGTCGATGTCGATCACGACCGGTCTCCGCTCCAACAGCCTCAGCGCCTTGCCGATCGCGGGCGCGAACTCGGTGTCGGTGAGCAACACCTTGGCCTCACCATGCTGCAGGATGAAGGCGATGGTCTCGGCGTCCAGTCGGATATTGAGGGCGTTGAGCACGGCCCCGGTCATGGGCACGCCGAAATGCGTCTCGAAAAGGGCGGGGATGTTGGCGGCCATGACCGCGACCGTGTCGCCGCGGCCGATGCCGAGCCGGCCGAGCGCCGACGCCAGCCGCCGGCAGCGGGCATAGCTCTCGGCCCAGGTAAATCGCTCTTTGCCGTGAACCACCGCAGCGCGATGCGGATAAACGGCCGCCGCCCGCGCGATGAAGGTGAGCGGCGACAGCGGCGCATAGTTGGCCGCGTTCCGCTCAAGGTCGATCTCGTAGGGATTGGTGCGTTGGCTCATGACGTCGACTGTATAGCCGCCGAGCCGGCCAGCGCTATGGAGACTTGGCCGGCGCCGGCTCGTAGAGCTCGATGATGATGCCGTTGGGATCGCGGATGTAGCCGGCCCAGCCGCCGGCGGCCGCGCCCGTCGTCACTTCCGCCATCTCGCCCTGCAGCGTCGCGCCGGCCGCGAGCAACTGCGCTGCGGTGGCCTGGATGTCCGTCACCTCGAGGCAGACATGCGCGGCGCCGCTCATATTGGGTTCGTGGCGCGGCGACGCGGCAGTGCCGCTGAGATACTGGATGAACTCCATATGATGCCCGTAGCCGTAGAGATGGGCGACCTTCAGCCGGGCGCCGGGCACGCCGGTGACGCGCGCCTGCCAATCGCCGCTGCGCTCGCCCACCGAGGCGGCGCGGAATCCCAGCGCCTCCGTCCAGAAGCGCACGGCGCGATCGAGATCGGGCACGGTGAAGCTGGTGTGATTGAAGCCGGTAATCATGGCAGGAAGGATTCCAGCAAGCGGTCGGGCGAATCGTAGACGCGCACCAGGCCGGAGCGACCGTTGATCGCATCCTCGATGCGCTGGCGATGGCGCGGGTTCATCGGATGGGGCAGCGAAGCCGGCAGGAAGAATCCGAGGTCTGCGATCTCGCCGTTCGGCGCCCAGGCCGCGCGCTCGATGATGCGCGCGGCGAACAGCAATACGAGATCGTCGGCATCGGTGCGGGCGTAGGTGCCGACGTAGCGCTCGATCGCGATGCGGCAGCCGGTCTCCTCCAGGATCTCGCGATGCAGGGCGGCGAGCGGCGACTCGTTGGGCTCCACGCGCCCGCCCGGCAGCGTCCATTCATGCGGCGGATAGTTCTGCCGCACGCACAGCACGCTGCCGTCGTCGTCGAGCAGGAGGGCGAAGGCGCCGATGGTGGCCATGATATCGCCAGTTTGACCTTGTTGCGCGGGCCGGTCCTCCCCATCATGCCGGCGGATGCGGAACCGGTAAAGGAGCGCGCATGCAGCTGCACCTCAAGACCTGGCCGGATGTCGAGGCCTATCTGAAGACGAATGTCGGCATCGTCATCCCCATCGGCTCGACCGAACAGCATGGGCCGAACGGCCTGGTCGGCACCGACGCCATCTGCGCCGAGGCGGTGGCGCGCGGCGTCGGCGAGGCCGCGGGCGCGCTGGTGGCCCCCACCATCGCCGTCGGCATGGCGCAGCATCACCTGAGCTTCGCCGGCTCGATGACGTTGCGGCCTTCGACCCTCATCGCCGTCGTGCGCGACAACATCGTCTCGCTCGCCCGCCACGGCTTCCGACGCTTCTATTTCATCAACGGCCATGGCGGCAACATCGCCACGGTGAACGCGGCCTTCTCGGAGGTCTATGCCGAGACCAGCATGGATGGCGGCGGCAACCGCCGGGGCATCAAGTGCCGCCTGCGCAATTGGTGGGAGGCCCCGGCGGTGAAGCAGCTGAGCCGTGACCTCTACGGCAATGCCGAGGGCAGCCACGCCACGCCGTCGGAAGTCTCGATGACCTGGCATGTCTATCCCCAGGCCGCCCGTCCCATGACGCTCGATCCGCCGGTGGCGCCGACCGGCGATTTCGCCGACGCCGACGATTACCGCCGCAACTTCCCGGACGGCCGCATCGGCTCCAACCCCGGTCTGTCGAGCGTGGAGGCCGGCGGGCGATTCCTCGCCGCCGCCGTCGAGCACTTGGCTGCGGATTACCGGTCGTGGGTGGCCCCGCCGTAAGGAGCGACCCACGTTGTAATTCCTCCCCAACGAAGTGGGGGAGGTTAGGTGGGGGTCGTGGGAGAAAGAACGCGTCGCATCCAGTTTGCGGAGAGACCCCCACCTTGATCCTCCCCCACTTCGTGGAGGAGGAAACGGGACGATCGCCCGGTGAGCGATCCCCTCATGATGCTTTGCAAGGCGCGGCATTTCCCGCACAATTCCGGGCGGACGGGTTGGCGGCAGTTTGAGCGGGGGGTTCGATGGCGGCGAAGAAGGCGAAGCCGAAAACGCGCAAGCCGGCGCCGAAGACGAGTGCAGCGAAACGCGCGCGCGCGAAGAAGGCCGCGCCCAAAGCGAAAGCCAGAAAGCCGGCGTCGAAGCGGCCCGTCCGCAAGCTGATTGCTCCGAGGCCGAAACGCGCCGCGCCCCAGCTATCGGTTCCCCGCGCGGAAGCGCCGGACAGGAAGGCGATGCTGGAACGGGCCCTGACCGGCACGCCCCAGCCGCATGAGCGCGTCGCAGAGACGCGCGCGAGCTGGGCCGAGGCGCATGCCCGCTCGCTCGCCGATCCCGCGGGCTTCTGGGGCGCGGCGGCGGCCGACATCGACTGGACCGTGAAGTGGGACAAGGTCTTCGACGATTCCAATCCGCCATTCTACCGCTGGTTCAAGGGCGGCGTTCTCAACACCTGCTG
>JBGPEQ010000298.1:0-5627 GCA_041482855.1 Dongiaceae bacterium
GCTTCCGGTCTGCTCAATCGGCCGGCCGGGCTCGTCATCGTCTATCTCGGCTTTCTGGTCCCGTTCACGACCTGGCTGCTGAAGACCGGGTTCGATCAGGTGCCGCGTCAACTCGACGATGCCGCGCGAGTCGACGGCCTCGGCGCCTTCGGTATCATGGTACGGATCGGGATCCCGATTGCCCGGGCCAGCATCGCGACCACCGCGCTCTTCGCCCTGCTCATGGCGTGGGACGAGTTCTTCTATGCGCTTCTGTTCACGTCGAATGCGGCGGCAAAGACCGTCACGGTAGCCATCGTCGATTTCACGAGCGGTCGCGTTTCCGACTATGGACTGGTCGCCGCCGGTGGCGTCGTGGCGGCGCTCCCGCCGGTCTTGATCGGAGTGCTGCTGCAGCGGCATTTGATCTCGGGCCTGACGGCCGGCGGCGTCAAGGGTTGAGCGGCCGCGCTCGGTCGGTGCCCGCCGGACTTGGCGCGCTTGTCCTTGTTGTCAGCCGCGGCGATTCCTCGTCAGATATCTCGTCAGCGGCCGGAGCAGGGGGTTTCGGGCCATCCGATATCCGAGTTTCGACCCGCTGTCGCTTTCCATCAGGCGCTCGATGAACCCCTTGGACGATGGTCGATCCGCGATGCCGGCATCGGTGCCTGCGCCGGATCGGTCCGCCAGCACGGCATGGGCCGCATTCCGGCCCGGCATTCCCGTCACTGCCCCGCCAGGGTGCGTTCCGGCGCCGCAGAGATAGAGACCGTCTACCGGTGTCCGGTAGCCGCCGAACGCCGGCAAAGGCCTGGCGTCGAACGAATACTCCATCGTCATCGGAACATGAAAGATGTTGCCGCCAACGAGACCGTAGTCGCGTTCCAGGTCCAATGGGGTGATGATGTGACGGCCAAGGACGTGATCCCTGAGGTTGGGCGCATAGCGAAACAGGTTCTCGCAGACGATATCCCCCCATTCCTGTTTGCGCGAGTCCCAGTCCCCCTCCGCCAGATCGAACGGCGTATGCTGGACACCCAAGGTGATCGTATGCTGGCCCTTGGGAGCCAGTGTCGGATCAGAAACCGATTGGATCACCAACTCCACCGCCAGATCATCCGGGAAGATACCCTCCAGCTGTGCCGCGTGGGCTTTGTGGTAATTCTCGATCGAGCAGCCGAGGACCACGAGCCCACGATGCTGGCAACCCTCCGACGCGCTCTCGAAACCGACATAGTGGGGCAGCTGGTCGACCAGGAGATGAACGCGCGCCATCGCACCCTTGGTATCGATCCGCTCGACGGCCTCCTTGAACCGTGACTTCAGGTGTTTCGGCTGAAGCAGCTTCAGGAATGTCAGCTTGGGGTGAGCATTCGAGACGACAATACCGGCTTTCAATTCCTCGCCGGACGCCAGTCTGACGCCACCAACATGGCCGCCTTCGACGATGATCTCGCTGACCGGTGCGTTGACCCTGATTTCGACGCCGTGGGACTCCGCCGCACGGGCAAGCGCCTGGGTAATGCCGCCCATGCCGCCCTTGACGAAAGCCCAGCGCCCGATCGTGTCCTCGAACTCGCCGATCGCATGATAGCCATAGAGATAGGCGCACCCGGGCGTGTCGGGCCCCGCCCAAACCGATACCAGGCCCAAGAACGTCAGCAAGCCCCTGACGTGGTCGGATGAGAAGTATTTTTCGACGAGGCCGCTCGTCGATGCGAGCATGAACTCATTGTAGAGTTCCGTCTCTCCCGCGTCTTCAAACGCCTTCATCACCTCGGACCGCTTCGGCGGGTCGGCGCGAAACAGGAATGGCTTCATCAGACGGCCGAAACGCTGCAGCCGAATGCCGAATTCGAGGAAGCCCTGAGCCTCTCGTTGACTGATACGCTCGATCTCGCGAACGGTCTTGTCCAGGTCTTTCCAGAGGAATACGTGGCTTCCGTCGGGAAAGATCGCCAAGCCCTGAACTTCGGGCGCCGTCATCTCCAGCCCGAAGTCGCGCAGTTTCAACTCGTCGACGATCTCGGGGCGGAACGTGCCCTGGACGAAGGCACAGGATGAGAATTTGGCGCCCTTGATCAGCTCTTCCGTGACGCAGGCGCCGCCGACGATGTAGCGCGCCTCGAGCACTGCCACTTTCAGGCCGGCACGGGCGAGGTAGTTCGCCGCCACCAATCCATTATGGCCTGCGCCGACGATGATCGCATCGTATGCGGTGCCCATCCTGTGCCTCTATCCCGACGAATCCGCCGCCATCGACTGGGGCCGGTTCCGGGGATCTCCCGACCTCAAAGTGTCGACATCATGCCGCCGTCGACCGGGAGGATTTGGCCCGTGACGTAGCGACTGTCTTCGGAGCAGAAGAACAGCGCTGGTCCCGCAATGTCGTCGGGTACGCCGCCTTTCGCCAGCGGAATGCGTCTGTGCTTGACGTAGATGTAGTTGAACCAATCAGTCTCCTGCTCGACGCTGCCGTCCGGCAGCACCGACATCCGCGTCCTGATGAATCCCGGGGCGATGGCGTTGACGTTGATGCCATCAGGGGCAAGTTCGCTGGCAAGGCAGCGCGTGAGATTGATGACTCCGCCCTTCGCCGTCGAATAGGACAACGAATCGCGACTGCCGCGTATCCCATTGACCGACGCGATGTTGAGGATGCGCGCACCGGCGGTGCATTTGCGCATCAGCGGGACCATCGCGAGAGTGACCCGAACCATGCCGTTGAGATTGACATCGTGCACACGCATGAAGCTTTCGATCGTCAAGCCCTCGTACGGCGTCATGTCGAGAATGGCTGCGTTGTTGACGAGGATGTCGAGCCGGCCATTCCGTTCCTCGATCCGCCCCGCGAGTGCCGCCACGGATCGGCTGTCGGTGATATCGATCTGTGTGTGCACGGCGCCTTCCAGCGATGCCGCGGTAGCCCGGGCCGCGGCCTCGTCGATGTCGGCAATCCAGACCTGCGCGCCCTCCTCCGCAAAGCGGCGCGCGATGCTCTCGCCGATGCCCCGGCCGCTGCCGGTGACCAGCGCGACCTTGTCCTTCAGACGTTGTGCCAAAGTAACCTCCCTTCTGTCATCCCCACCAACCTTCGGCTCGATCGAGCGCCGCGCTTTCTCCGACCTGGCGTCAGCTGGCGCCGAGACGGCTGACGCCCGTCTTGTCGTCAAACAGGCGCACCAGCTCCGGCCGCACGCTCAGTGAAATCGGGTCGCCGGCGCCAAGTTCGACCTCTTCGTTCAGTCGCGCACAGATTGATCCTGCAAGCTCGACCGGTCGGTCGGTCTGCTCGACCACGTCGAGTCCCTGGACGCGCAGATAGACATAGCTTTCGGCGCCGAGCTGTTCGACGACCTCAACCTCGCCTTGCAAGGCGCCGCCACCTGCGGCAACGGCACCGAAGCTCTCCGGCCGCAGCCCGACCAGGACCGCCGTGTCGCCGGGCGTTACCCTTGCCAGCACGTCGTGAGGCAGCGACAGGCGGGTGCCGCCGAGATCGACGCCGTCCGTGGCCAGCCGGCCGCGCAGGAAATTCATTGGTGGGCTGCCGATGAATCCCGCGACGAAGGCATTGACCGGCTGCGCGTAGAGCTCGCGCGGCGGTGCCACCTGCTGAATCCGCCCGTGATTGAGCACGGTCACGCGCTGGCCGAGCGTCATGGCCTCGGTCTGGTCGTGGGTGACGTAGATCGTCGTGACGCCAAGCCTTCGATGCAAGCGCACCAGCTCGACCCGCATCTGGATGCGCAGCTTGGCGTCGAGATTGGATAGCGGCTCGTCCATCAGGAAGGCGCGCGGATGGCGCACGATGGCGCGGCCCATCGCGACGCGCTGACGCTGGCCCCCGGAGAGCTCGCGCGGCTTGCGATTCAGCAGGCCTTCGATCCCGAGCATGGCCGCGACCTTCCCCACCCGATCGTCGATCTCAGTCCGGCTCAGTCGCTGCATCCGCAGGGGAAAGCCGATGTTGTCCCGCACATACATGTGCGGATAGAGGGCATAGTTCTGGAAGACCATCGCGACGTCGCGGTCCTGCGGCTCCAGATGGTTCACCGGCTTGCCGTCGATGCGGATTTCGCCCGTGGAGCTCTCCTCGAGGCCTGCCACTATGCGCAAGGCCGTCGTCTTGCCGCAGCCGGATGGCCCGACGAAGATCATGAACTCGCCGTCCTCGATCTTGAGGCTCAGGCCGTCGACCGCGAGGGTGCCATCGTCAAAGCGCTTGGAGACGTTGTCGAACTCGATTGTCGCCATTCAGATTGTTCCCGATCCGCTCGGCCCTGACTCGGAATTCGACGGACCTGGAGCAGCCAGCCGACAGGCCCTTGTGACCACGCCGCCAATGATTGGACAGGCTCCTATTGAACTGCGAACTGCTTCAGTACCGCCTCGTCCAACTCGATGCCGAGTCCCGGACCGGTCGGGATGGCAACCTGACCATCCACGAGAGGAAACCGCTCCGCCACCAAGCGCTGGTTGAGATCCGTCGTCTGGACGCAATACTCCATGTATTCAGCCTCTTCCATGGCCGCCAATACATGCAGGGTTGCCGCCTTGATGATCCCGGTGCTCCACGCATGCAGGACGCAGCGCCGGCCATTTCGACGGGCATAGTCGGCGATTCGAAGGCATTCGCTGATCCCGCCCGCGCGGGTGACATCGGGCTGCAGGATCTCGACATCGCCCTTCTCGACCAGCCGCTCGAAGTCGGCCAGCGTCGTCTCCTCCTCGCCGCCAGCGATCGGCGTGCGGACGGCTGCCGCCAGCGCGGCGTATTGGGCGTAGTCGTCGGGCCAGAAAGGCTCCTCGATCCAATAGAGCTGATGCTCCTCCATCCGCCGCGCCCGGTCGATGCCGTCGCGGACGCTCTGCCAACCCTTGCCAATGTCGATCATCAGGTCGAGATTGTCGCCGCCGGCCTTGCGAGCGGCCGTCACCAGCGCTAGGTCCAGCGCAGCCGAGCGGCCCAGCGGCCCCCAGCCGAGTTTTACCGCCTGGAAGCCGGCCTTCATCTGGGCCTCGACAACGCGGGCTGCCTCGGCGGGCGTTTCGGGCATCAGCGTGCTGGCATAGGCCTTTACGCGTTGGCGCCGGGCGCCGCCGAGGAGGGCGTGGATCGGCTTGCCAGCGGCCTTGCCGGCAATGTCCCACAGCGCGATTTCGATGCCGCTGATGGCGTGGATCGCCGCACCCCGCCGCCCGAAATAGAGCGAGCCCTTGTACATCTTCTGCCAGAGACGGCCGATCTCCAGCGGGTTCTCACCGACGAGGAGGGCAGCTAAGCCCGAACATATCTTGTGCGAGGGCGGAGCATCGATGATCGCCTTGGCCACGGACGGCGACGAATCGATCTCGCCCAGCCCCGTGATGCCCTCGTCGGTGTGGACGCGCACCAGGACGCCGTCCTGGCTGCCGTCGCCGATGGCGGTATCGATGGGCCCCTTGGGTCGCAGTAGAATCGCCTCAACCTTGGTGATCCGCATCTCTGTCCATGGCTCCGTAAGTGGGTTTCAAATAGTCCTCGTAGAGATCCTCGCAGTCAGGACTGCAGGCGCTGACTTCGCCCTTGCCGCCGTCGAAGACCCAGGAGCGGCGCGGAATCAGCCGACCGCAGACTTGGCAATAGGTCACGTTCGTGTCGTTCC
>JBGPEQ010000299.1:0-5592 GCA_041482855.1 Dongiaceae bacterium
GCCGCCGACGATCTGCTGCGGACCCGCGGGCTCGCTGAGGATCGCCCAGGCCAGGATCGTCGCCGACACCGGATTGACCAGCAGCGCCACCGCGGCGAAGGACGCGGGCAGGTGGGCCAGCGCCCAGGCCACCATGCTCTGCCCGGCCAGCTGGCAGATGAGTGCCAGACCCAGCAGATCGAGCCAGCCGGTCCCGCTGCGCGGCCACAACTCTTCTCCCAACAGCAGCGCCGCCACGAGCAAGACCGGGCAGGAGACGAGCGAGCCCCAGAACATGATCGTCGCTATCGGGACGCGCCCGCGCAGCCGGCCGATCGTCATGATGTAGGCGCCCCACAGGGCGCCGGCGACAACGCCGAGAAGGTCGCCGACGGCGCGATCCACGCTCAGCGAAACGCTTCCGCCGAGCAGCAGCCCGATGCCGAGGAGGGCGAGCGCCAGGCCGGCAAGAAACCCCCAGGTGAAGCGCTCGCCGAAGAGCAACCACCCGGCCATGGCCACCCAGATCGGCGCCGCATTGCCCAGCAGCGTCGCATTCGACACCGAGCTCAGGTGAATGGCCCAGTTCCATACCACGAGATCGAGGCCCAGGAAGAGCCCGCCGAGAGCGATCAGACGAAACGCCCCGGCCTCCCGCGGATCGGCAACATGGCGCCGTTTCCCGAGGGCCATCCACAGCCACAGGAACGGCAGGGCGAAGAGAAATCGATAGAAGCCGGTCGCCGCCGGACCGACCTCCGACAACCGCACGAGGATGCCCGCAAACGAAATCGCGACGGCGCCGAGAACCAAGGCGGCGAGCGGCCCCCGCGGCCGGTCGGCGGCGGAAAGCGCGGCGGACGACCTCTTCATGGCGCGGGTTTATATGGGCCCGCGCCGCCCTCGCCAAGCCCCGCGCGCGTCCGGCCTTCTTATTGCGATTTCAGGCTCAGGATATAGGCGACGATTTCGTCCGTCTCCTCACGGGACAGCATGATATTCGGCATTTGCTTGTGAGGCGTCGCGAAGAAGGCGTGCAGGCCGGCCTCCGTCGTCGCCGGATCCTTGGCGATGGAATACCAGGTTGGAGCGGCGTCCGAAGGAGGCTTCGGCTGCCCCTGCGCCACCACGTGGCACTCCGAGCACCATTTGAGGCCGAGATCACGGCCGGCGGAGACGACGGTCGAGTCACCCTGCGCCCAGGCCGCTGGCGCCCAGGCGATCAGCGCCATCATAGTCGGAATTCGCAGGCTCCGCATCGATGCCACTCCTTGCGTTGTTGAACGTACACTCTGCCAGAATGGCCGAAATCCGTGGACGCCTATTGATCCGGATCAACCGCTGACACAAGTCGCCGTCGATGCCGAAGGGTAAAGCCGGTCACTTCGGGCGATCGGATTGACTGGCCGGGCCGGGGATGGCAGCGTTCGGCCCGGGCGCGAAACCAAGGCGAAGAAAGGCAAGCCATGACGCAATGGAAGGGCGTATTTCCGGCGGTTACCACCCACTTCAAGCCTGACCAATCGATCGATTTCGTGGCGACGGCTGCCCATATCGAGCGGCTCCTGCGCGCCGGCATGCATGGCTTCATCATGCTGGGCACGGTCGGCGAGAATTGCTCGCTCGAGGCCGAGGAGAAGCGCCAGGTCCTCAAGCTCGCCGTCGACACCGTGAAGGGCCGCGTGCCCGTGCTCGCCGGTGTCGCCGAATATACCGCGGCGCTCGCCGGCCGCTATGCCGCCGATGCCAGGAAGATCGGGATCAACGGCCTCATGGCGCTGCCGCCGATGGTCTACAAATCCGCTCCGCGCGAGACCCTGGCGCATTTCCGCGCCGTCGCCCGCGCCAGCGATCTGCCGATCATGGTCTACAACAATCCGCCGGCCTACGGCGTCGACATCACGCCGGAGATGTTCGCGGAGCTGGCGTCGGAGCCGACCATCGTCGCCATCAAGGAATCCTCCGACGATCCGCGCCGCCTCACGGACATCGTCAACGCCACCGGCAACCGCTACACGCTGTTCTGCGGCGTCGACGATCTCATCCTGGAGAGTCTGGTGCTCGGCTGCGTCGGCTGGGTCTCCGGCCTGGTCAACGCCTTCCCCGAGGAGTCCGTGCGGCTCTACGATCTCGTCACCGCCGGCCGGTACAAGGAGGCGCTGCCGCTCTATCGCTGGTTCATGCCGCTGCTGCACCTGGATATCGGCCACAGGCTGGTCCAGCAGATCAAGCTGGCCCAGAGCATGGCCGGCCTCGGCGGCGAGCTGGTGCGCGCCCCGCGCCTCCCGCTCGAAGGCGCCGAGCGCGAGCAGGTCCGCGCCGTCGTGCAACGCGCCCTCGACCAGCGTCCGCGACTGGCGGCGTAGGCGGCGCGCTCACCCAAACCTTTGCAATCGGTATTTGTATGAGACTTGGATCGGCGAGGTGCGTCCTTCGACAAGCTCAGGATGAGGTTCTTTCTTCTTGCCACGAAGAATGTCCCTCATCCTGAGCTTGTCGAAGGACGCAGGATGGTCTTGCAGTTCGTCCAGAGGCTACACCACCTGAAACCCGTGCCGATACGGATCGCGGTCGTCGATGAAGATGGTGTTGTAGCCGGTGATGCGGGCCCAGCCCTCGATCGACGGGATGATCGCGTCGTGATTGCCGACGCGCGCGGCGGCTTCGACCCGGCCGTTGAACAGGCTGCCGATGATGCTTTCGTGGATGAAGTCGTCGCCGACCCTGAGCTTGCCCTTGGCCGCCAGCTGCGCCATGCGCGCGGAGGTGCCGGTGCCGCAGGGGCTGCGGTCGATCGCCTTGTCGCCGTAGAAGACGGCGTTGCGGGCATGGGCCTTCGGGTCCTTCGGCCGCCCGGTCCACAGGATGTGGCTGACGCCGCGGATGGTCGGATTTTCCGGATGCACCGGCGCGATCTTGTCGTTGAGCAGCCGGCGCAGAATCGGCGATAGCCGCACGAGGTCGCCGGCCGAGAAGTCGGCCATGTCCCGGTAGTTCTTCTGCGGCTCCAGGATGGCGTAGTAGTTGCCGCCATAGGCGATGTCGAAGGTCAGCGCGCCGATTCCGGGGCAGTCGACTGCCACCCCCTCCGCATGCAGGTAGGAGGCGACGTTGCGGATGCGCACGGCGTCGACATAGCCGTTGGAGCGCGTGTACGTCGCCTCCACCACGCCCGCCGGCGCGTCGAGCTTCAGCACGCCCTCCTGCTTCGGCGTCGCCAGGCCGCGCTCGATGGCGACGGTGACCGTGCCGATCGTGCCGTGGCCGCACATGGGCAGGCAGCCGCTGGTCTCGATGAAGAGGATGCCGGCGTCGCAATCGGGCCGGGTCGGCGGGTAGAGGATGCTGCCGGACATGATGTCGTGGCCGCGCGGCTCGAACATCAGGCCGGTGCGGACCCAGTCAAAGTGCTTCAGGAAATGCTGACGCCGCTCGCTCGCCGTGGCGCCCGTCAGGGCCGGCGCGCCGCCGGCGACGACGCGCACGGGGTTGCCGCAGGTGTGGGCATCGATGCAAAAGAACGTATGGCTGTTCATCCCATGTGCCTATCCGGTAGGCATATCTTCGGCTGTTTTAGGTCGGCCGTCACGGGCGGTCAAATGGGCGGGGGCCGCCCGTAGACGCGCGCCCGACCCCGCCCCTTTTGCCAAACTTTCGGCCGCATTAACCAAGATTCACACAAAATCGGCTTGGTTGTCCCTCGCCGCCTGTGGCACACTGCATACCAAGAAGGAAGTCAGCAACGAAACAGATCGAATTCGACGCGGGCGTGGGTGGCGGTCGGCATCCAATCATAACAAGGACCGACGGTTAGGCCCCGCGATTCGATGGCCGGTGGGGGGATCGGCTATCGGTTTGAGCGTTGTCCTTCGCCCGAAGAAAACAAGAGTTGGGGCGAACGATGGTAGATGCCGGAAGTCCCGCGGAGGGACAGAGCGGCCTGTCGCCCGACCAGGAGCCGGGCGACCTGCAGATGGCGCAGGCGACGACCGTCAGCGCGCACGGCGATTCGATCGGCTCGGTCAACGAGGCGGACGGCGACGTCTTCATCGTCCACAAGGATGGCACCTCCGAGCCGGCCGCCGCGGGCACGCCGGTCTTCCCCGACGACATCGTGGCGACCGGGACCGACGGCGCCGTCGAGGTCATCTTCAAGGACGGCACCACCTTCTCCCTCGGCAACAACGGTCAGATGAGGCTCGACAACCTCATCTACGATCCCGCCGGCACCAACAACGGCCTCGACGCCACCATCGTCAAAGGCTCCTTCGTCTTCATCACCGGCAATGTCGGCTCGGCGCAGGGCGAGGGCGTTTCGATCGATACGCCGGCCGGCACCATCGGCATCCGCGGCACCTCCGGCGGCATCGTGCAGGATCCGCAGAGCGGCGCCTGGATCTTCACCCTGTTCCGCGATCCCAACGGCAATCTGAGCCGCTTCACCGTCAAAAACGACGCCGGCGTGCAGCTGCTGGACCAGGAGTTCGAGACCACCGAGGTCGCCGGGCGTCTGATAGCGCCGTCGCAGACGATCACGCTGTCGCCCGGCCAGGCCTCGGAGCTGTTCTCCGATGCACTCCATCTCCTGAAGGTGCAGTTCCCGCAGCTGCAGAAAAGCGAGCTGGAAAACATCAATCCCGCCGCCGGGGAGGAGGAGCAGTACGCCGTCGATCCCGGCCAGCTCGTGGCGACGCCGGAGGCGCTCTCCGCGCTCTACGGCCTCGATGCCCTCGGCGGGGCGCTGGCGCAGCTGCTCGGCGATGACGTCGGCCACCACTGGGGCGAGGGCCCGTCGACCGACGGCCCAACGGATACGTTCGAGCCCGTGTTCAACAACGCGATCGTTCTTCCCCCGCAAACCAATACGGTGACGGAAGACGCGAACCCGGACTCGGCGGACGGCGACGTGCTGGCCAGCAATTCGCTGGTCGTGACCGCGGTCGAGGGCATCACGGTCGGGCCAAACGGGGCCGATGCGGTCGGTGCGTTTGGGAGCCTCCACCTGAATGCGGACGGCACGTACATCTACACGCTGAACAACGACAAGGCCGCGGTGCAGGCGCTCGGTGCAGGCCAGACGGCCAACGACGTATTCAGCTACACCGTCTCCGACGGCCAAGGGCACATTGCGACCGCTACGCTCACGATCACGGTGACCGGCACGAACGATGGGCCGGTGGCCGTAGCCGACGCCAACGCGGCGCCGGAAGACGCGGCGCCGAACCCGGTCTCCGGCAACGTGCTCGCCAACGACAAGGATGTTGACAATGGCGACGTGCTGGCGGTGAGCGCGGTCAACGACAGCGTCGACAATGTCGGGGAGCCGATCGGCGGGACCTACGGGACGCTGCAACTGAACGCCGATGGCTCCTACAGCTACACACTCGACAACGGCAAGGATGCCGTACAGGAGCTGGCGGAGGGCCAGGAGGCGGCCGACATATTCAGCTACACCGTCTCCGACGGCCATGGCGGCAGCGCGACCGCCGCGCTCACGATCACGGTGACCGGCACCAACGACCCGCCGGTGGCGGCTGGAGACGAGTACGGCACGAGCGAGGACACGCCGCTCACCATCGCCGCCAATCTGGGCGTGCTGGGCAACGACAAGGA
>JBGPEQ010000300.1:0-5589 GCA_041482855.1 Dongiaceae bacterium
TGCCCGGGTAGCGGCTCGCCAGCAGCGTGCGCGCCGTCG
This sequence comes from Dongiaceae bacterium, assembly GCA_041482855.1. GTDB lineage: Bacteria > Pseudomonadota > Alphaproteobacteria > Dongiales > Dongiaceae > JBGPEQ01. The sequence continues at coordinate 40 of JBGPEQ010000300.1, forward strand.
GCGCCGTCATCTGCCGGGGCACGCGCAGACGGGTGATCGTCAGGCCGAGCGACTCCAGCTGCTGCTCGTCGAGCACCGCGAAGCCGAGATTTCCGATATCGCTCCTGGCGTCGTCGCCAAGGTTGGCGACAACCACTTCGTCCGGAACATAGTCGCGGCCACTGCGTTCGGTCGCCCCGGCAGCGCCGGCCTGAGGAGCGGCAGCGGCGTCTTCGCCCTCGTCATCGTTGCCGCTTCCGGAGCTGGCGCCGGCGCCCTTGCCGTTGTCATCGTGCTCGCCGCTCTCGCCGCCGTTGCCGTTCTCGCCGCCTTTGCCGTTGCCATTGCCGTTGCCGCCGGGATCGGCCCATGCGGAAGGCAGCGGGCACCAACGCGGCGGCAGGTCGGCCGACAGAAGGCCGACAGTCAGCAAGGTCGCGCCGGCCAGCGCGATCGTTCTGCAGATTCTTGCGGTAAGAGTCGAAATCGCCCGGGCGATCATCCTGCGGTCATGGCGTCCGTCTACGACGCCGGCTTCGGCGGCATGCTCAGAACCGACCACTCGCCCGTATCCGATCGGCAAGCGAGTCCGCGGCTCACGACCTTGGCGCCAGCGTCGCTCCACTCGCGGCGGAATTCAAGGCAATTGCCGCTGACATTGGCCGCGACCGGTCCGACGATGGTGACGGCGCCCCGCCGTCCGCCCGCGGCCTCTACATAGGCGACCTGAGTGCCGGGGTTGCTGTCCTCGAGGGCCTGATACAAGGCCGCCTCGTATTGACCCGACTCCGTTCCATCGGGCCCACCCGCGAGGCGAATGCCGCCGCCGGGCGCGGCCTGCCAATAGCCGGCGCCGAAGCCGATCGCGAGCGCCGCCAGGGATGCCGCCAGCGCCATGATCATCGGGCGATCGAGCCGGCCCTTGCGGGCGCGCATCGGCACGACATTGCTTTCAATCGCGGCTTCCTCTGGTCCGACCGCCGCCAGCAGGCGCGCCGGCACCGGTTCGCGCAGCGGTTGGTCGAAGGCGGCCTTCACCGCGGCGGCGCTGCGCCGCAGCACGGCAACGATGGTGCGGGCCTCCGGATCTTCCCGGATGATCTCTTCGACCGCCGCCATCTGCGCCGGCTCGAGCTGGTTGTCGACATAGGCCACCAGCATGCTCTCCACCCATGGTTTCGGCTGCCTGGTCATCGCCGTCATCCTTTCGCTTGCGAAGCCGTCGCGATCGATTCGCCTTCCAGTGCCCGTCCGATCGCCAGGCGGGCACGTGCGAGCCGGCTCATCACCGTGCCCAGCGGAATCTCCAGGACGTCCGCCGCCGCCTTGTAGGACTGGCCCTCGACGCACACCAGCAGCAGGATCGCCCGCTGCTCTTCCGGCAGCGTCGCCACCGCCCGTTGCACGCTTCCCAGGACCAGCCGGCTATCGAGCTCGCGCTCCGCGTCGCCGACGGCCAGGGCCTCGAGGTCGGCCGGTTCGACCCCGGTTTCCGGGCGGGCCTGCCGGGCACGCCGCTGATCGATCCAAAGATTCTGCACGATCCGATACATCCAACTGTCGAACCGGGTGCCCGGCTGGAATTGGTCGAGCCGCCTCAGCGCCCGCTCGCACGCGCCCTGCACGAGATCATCGCCATCGTCGAGCGACCCCGTGAGGCCATAGGCGAAGCGGCGCAAGCGCGGCAGGAGGCCGACGAGTTCGGCTCGCAGTTCCTGGGTCACCCCGATCTCCCGCCACCCATTCTGCAGCGACAACGGGCACAGAGCGCTCTTATTCCACCGCGGATCGGCAATTCGATGGTTAAGAGAGCGTCGCTGCGCAGCTTCGATCCGGATTCAGTCGTTAACCGTGCGCGCCGGCGGAAAGCCGCAAGTCACGACCGTGCCCTGGCCGAGTTCGCTCGCCACCTCGAGCGTGCCGCCATGCAGCTCCATCAGGTTCTTGGCCAGCGGCAGGCCGAGGCCGGCACCCTCATACTTGCGGGCCAGGCTGTTGTCGATCTGCTTGAACGGCGTCAGCGCCTGTTCGATGTCGTGGGCCGCCATGCCGATGCCGGTATCGGCGACCCGCAGCAGCAGCCCGCCGCCGGCCGCGCGCGCCGCCTCGATGCGGATGCGGCCGCCGCGCGGCGTGAACTTGACCGCGTTCGACAGCAGGTTGATCAGCACCTGCCGCAGCTTGCGCGGATCGGCGCGCAGGCGGGGCAGATCCTCGGCGCTCTCGATGGCGATGGCGAGGCCGGCGCGCGTCGCCTGGTCGCGGATGAAGCGCAGGCTGGAATCGATGAGTTCGGCGCAGCGAACGGGTTCGTCGTGGATTTCCATGCCGCCGGCTTCGATGCGCGTGAGATCGAGGATGTCGTTGATGACCTTCAGCAGGTGCTCGCCGCTGACGCCGATGTCGCGGGCATAGCCCAGATAGCGCTCGCTGCCGAGCGGGCCGTTGAGCTGCATCGTCAGCAACTCGGCAAACCCGATGACGGCGTTGAGCGGCGTGCGCAGCTCGTGGCTCATATTGGCCAGGAACGTGGTCTTGGCGCGATTGGCCATCTCGGCCGCATCCTTGGCTTCGACGACCGCGACCTCGCGCAATTTCTGCTCGGTGATGTCGCGCTTGACGGCGATGAAATGGGCAATCTGGCCGGACCCGTCGAACACCGGCGAGATCGTTGCCTCCTGGTAGCGCAGATCGCCGTCCTTGCGGCGCGCGATGAGTTCGCCGCGCCAGATCTTGCCGCCTTGAATCGTGCGCTCGATCGTTTCGTAGTAGGCCGCATCGAAATGTCCGCTGCGCATCAGCGAGCCCGGGGTCTTTCCGATCACGTCCTGGCGGGCATGGCCGGTGCTGCGCTCGAAAGCCGGGTTGACATATTGCAGGCGGAACCGGGCATCGGTGATCTCGATGGCGTCGGCGGCATGCTCGACGGCCGTCGCGAAAAGCCCGTGGCTGAGGCGCGTGCGGACATCGTCGTCGACGTCGAGGATGACGCCGTCCCAGGCGACATCGCCGTTGCCGAGCAGGCTCGGGCGGGCGATGAAGCGGACCCAGCGCGGCGCGGCGGTGCGCGGTTCGATCTCCATCTCCACATCGATCGGCATCACCCGCGCGGCCGGCTGGCGCATCGCCGTTTCCAGGCGCGCGCGCGCCTCCGCCGAAAAACCTTCCAGCAGGAGCCTGGGATCGCGGCGCAGCTCCTCCGCGGAGAAACCGAGCACGGTGATCGCGCGCTCGCTGACGAAGGTCAGGGCCTCTGTCCCGTCGGCGCGGCGGACATAGCGATAGGCCGCACCCGGCAGGCTGCCGATGATGGCGAGCAGCTCCCGGTTGCGATCGAGCGCCGCGCGCAGGCGATCGTCGGAATCGTCTTCCGCTCTCGGCTGGGCCATGTGCTCTGGCTCGAACGGCCGCATCGGCCGGCCTCCCACGCTCGCTGCGCCGGTGTTCTCAACGTCGGTTCGCGGCTTCAGCGATCGCCGTAACACGTCAAGGAAGCTCCCATACCGTAATAAGGTATGGCGCCACGTCCCACTCTGGTCCGGGGGGTCTTCTCCGGCCATCATGCCGTGGTCGCCCTAAACGAAGATTAACCGGGAAGATCAAGATTTGGTTAACAGCGGCCGCCGCCGTTGCGAGGGCCCGCCGCCGGGCGTAGAGTTTTCCGCCGGTCCGGAGGCGACATCATGCCGCATCGGCGCGTGCTGGCCATGGGCGGCGATCAGGGCGTCAGCCGCCGCCTGGTGCAGCGCATCGACACCCCGGCCTGGGCGCGCACGCCCCTCGACGACGTCGTGATGACGTCGGCCCGAACCGAGGCGCCGCTCGGCGGGGCCGCGGGTTCCGATTCGATACCGGCGGCCGGTCCGGCGATGCCTTGATCCCGTCGGCGATTCGGCCGTACACTCGAATTCAACAATGGCCGGCGGCTATCGACCGGCGGGTGGGAGAGCAGACATGGTAAATCGGATTCTCGCAGCGGCCATCCTGTGCGCCGGCGTTTCCGCCAGCGGCCTGCCCGTTTCGCACGCCCGCGCGGACGACGCGACGACGACAGCGGCCGCGACCCTCGATCTCGCCGATCAGCCGACGAGCGATGACGAGTTGAAGAAGGAGGCGGGCACGCCCCCGCAATCCACCGGCTTGGATGCCGGCGGCGTGGTATTGCCGACATCCGAACAGGCGATCGGAACGTCGCCGACGTTCGACAGCGGCGCCACCTCCACGCTCGGAGTCAGCAACAGCCTGACGTCGGTCTCCACCTTGTCCGCGACCGTTTCCAACAACGGCTTCCAGAACTGAGCATCCTCCGGCCGCGCCGCCGGGAATCATCGACGATTCCGAAGAGGCTGGTGCCGCAGGAGGGAATTGAACCCCCGGCCCGCGCATTACGAATGCGCTGCTCTACCCCTGAGCTACTGCGGCGTCCCGATCCTGGTGCGAGGTGCGCACGCTAGTTCACGAGGCGCGCGGCGTCAACCGGCGCGGCAGTCGGCTGCGGCGTCGCCGCCGTGCGTTCGGCGCCGTCGGGCTCGGCGGCGGGCGGGCTGCTGGCGGCGGCCGGCGCCGCCAGGGCCGGCATAGTCGGCAGGCCGCCATCGAAGGCGAGCGCCGCCGGCCGCGGCGTCGCCCGCCAGACCAATGTATCGAACCGGCGGCAATGCTGGCAGCGGGCGGCCCAGGCGGCGGCGATGGCGCCGCAGCGCTCGCAGGTCCAGGCCGGATCGGCCGCCGCGGCCGCTGCCGCGATCAGCCAGCGGCGGGCGGCGGCGGGATCGCTGCCTTCGCCTTCTTCCAGATGCGCCCATAACCGCGCCAGCCGCTGCGAGGCACTCGCCGCGCCGCCGGCCTGGGCCAGCGCCTTGTCGAGTTCGGCGCGCGCCGGTCCCCACAAGCCTGCCGCCAGGCTGGCGCCGGCGAGCGCGATCTGGCTTTCGAGATGGTTCGGATTGAGTCCCGCCAGCCGCTCGAAGCGGCGGGCGCGTGCCAGCGCGTCCTCGGCCGGGTCGATCTGGGCATAGGCGGCCGCCAGCTCGACATGGGGTGCGGAGACCCAGCCCTGCTCGACGATGCGGGCCGCCTCGCGGCCGCGCCCGGCGCGCGCAACGTCGGTCGCCAGCAGGGCGCGCGCCGGCACCAGGTCGGGCGCCAGCTTCACTGCCTCGCGCAGGCGGGCGATGGCGGCATCGAGATCGCCGCTGGTGCGCGCCTGTTCCGTCAGCAGCACGGCGCGCGTGCGCTTGGCATCGGCGGATTCCATGATCCTCAGCTTCTCGGCCCGCTTCAACGTCGTCTCCGCCTGCGGCCAGTCGCCCGACCGCAGCTCCAGATCGAGCAGCGTCGACACCGCCCAGTTGGTGCGGGGACGCTCGGTCACCGCCTGGCGCGCCAGCCGCAGCGCCTCGCTGTCGTTGCCAGCCTTGAGCGCCTGCATGAGCAGGCCGCGCAGGCCGAGGAACGACGCCTCCGGATGCTCGAGCATGGCGCGGAAATAGCGCGTCGCCGCCTTCTCGTCGCCGCCGAGCTGGGCCGCCTGCGCCTCCAGCAGCAGGGTAAGCGGCGGATCGTTGAGCA
>JBGPEQ010000301.1:0-5560 GCA_041482855.1 Dongiaceae bacterium
GTACTACGTCCCCGACGGCTCCATTCGCGGCCGTGAAATCGAGGATACGGACGAAGAATATCTGGGCACATGGCGCGTCGAGGGCGACCGGCTCTGCGTCGCCTTCTCGAGCCACGACTACACAAGCTGCGTCTCCATCAGTCAGGACAAGGGACGCGAGTACACCTTCGCGGGCAGCGGGGGCCCCGGCAAGCGCACGATCATCGAGGGCAATCCTGACAAGCTGTGACGGGTTCGATCCTGCGCAGGCTCTGCCAACGGCGAAGCGGGCCGCGACCGCGATCATAGAGTGCGCAAAGACTCTATCGGCGGATTGTCATCGCCGGTGGCGCTACTAGGGCACGTGAAGCAGTTATCGAATTCTAAGCTGACGTCGAGCAGCCGTCACGCGGACTCGTGCTGTTGGCCCGTGCCCGCCGTCAGCATCGTCGGATCGGACCGGTCGTCATCGTGAATGCCGACATCCTCAAAACGTGCAAGAGTTATTCTTTTGACGCGACCTGAATCTTCAAGAGACACCAAAGGCTACGCACGCAATCCGAACAGTCGCATACGATTTACGCCACCGTCCGGGATCACATTCAGACGAACGTGTGTAACCGCTCCAACACTTGCCACTTGCCGCTCGAAAGAATGCGACAGGTCAGCCTGTAGCTTTTGCTCGGGCAACAGGTAACGCCAGAACATTGACTGGCTCACGATAGACTGATCAGTACCGCCTGAGACGTAGCTGGCTTGAATCGAGCAACGATCGGGCGCGTTGCCCTTAAAGTGCGTAGTGTCGATCTCGACTCGCGTGAGCTCGCCGGGTTGTCCAAGGGCAAAGATGGCCCATTCATTGCCTGGCCCGCGGCGGCGATGCGTCTCCCAGCCTTGGCCCATGTTCGCGCCCACGCCGGGAAAGGCGATGTTGAGCGGCGTTCCATAGTGCTGGTCGCTGCAGGCGATGAGCCGGCCGCCATTGGCAACGGCTAGCAAATCGAGCGACGCTTGCCGTTCATAGGACGCAAAATCGCAGCGCACCTCACCATAGACCCGCAGGCGGGCGATGCCGCCGTCGGGATAGATGTTGAGGCGGAGGTGAGTCCAGCTGCGGTCGTCGCTAACCGGCAGGACATGATGGGCATTGCCCGTCAGGCCGGTCGGTGCAAGCAGTTCGATCCAGATGGAGTCATCGGCCGGATTGCCGTCGCAGCGGCAGGCGTCGATCGAGACGGCGGGCGGATAGTTGCCGGTGAAGTGCGACGTGTCGATATCGATTCCCTTGATCACGCCAGGAAGCCCGAGCCGCACAATGCAATGATCGTATCCTTCCACGCGCTTGCGCCGCGTTTCCCAGCCATCCATCCATTTGCCGTGTTCGTCGTACGCGCCGGGAACGAATTCCGCCGGCGTCGGCGAGAGCATCCGCTGGGCCGGCGCGAAGAATTCGTCGGTGGCGTGGATCGCTTTGGCGCCGAGCCGGGAGTCGGCCAGATTTACATAACGCCAGGCGAATTCGTTCTCCGGCTTCGTCACCATGACGCCGAGATTCTCATCGAAGATCGGCAGGTTGTCGGAGCTCATCGTGTCGCTTCCGGGAACCGTGGGCGCTCAGAATCGCTCGATGCCTTCGCGCAGGATCGAGGCAGCCGCCGTCGCGGCGACCCGGCAACCGAGCACGATGTCATCCTCGCTGGTGTCTTCGGCAAAATCGTGGCTGATGCCGGCGATGCTCGGCACGAACAGCATGCCGCAGGGCAAGCGGCCGGCGATGACCTGCGCGTCATGGCCGGCTGCGCTGGCCATGCGCATCCAGGCGCCGGGAACATGATGCTCCGCTGCCTGTGCAATGTGCTTCTGCAGTTCGTCGTTCATCACTGTCGGTGCGACGGGATCGTCGAAGGGTCCGACCGCTACGCCGATGGTGCCGGTTGCGTTGGCCGCATCGGCGAGGGCGGCGACCTTGCGCTCCAGGGCGTCCAGACGCGCAGCTTCGGGATCGCGGAACTGCAGGACCATCTCGGCGGCGCCCGGGACAACGCTAGCCGAGCCCGGGCTGAACTCGACCCGCCCGATGTTCCACACGGTCTGCGGACCGGCAAGCGCCCGGAACTCGCTATCCATTGCGCTCGCAAAGCGGATCAACGCGGCGCCAGCGTCTCGGCGACTTTCCATGGGCGTGGTGCCCGCATGGTTCTGCTGGCCGCGGAACGTGATGCGCAGCTCGCGGATGCCGACGATGGAGGTGACGACACCGATCCGCTTGCCCGCCGCCTCGAGCCGGCCGCCCTGCTCGATATGGGGCTCCAGATACGCGACATAGCGGCCGGCCTCCATCTGCGCGAGGGGTTGCCCCGCGATTCCCGCCGCCTGCAGCGCATCGCTCATGGGCTGTCCTTCGCGATTGCGCGCGCGTGCGACAACCTCGGACACGGGCTCGCCGCAGAACGAGCGGCTGCCGATGAAGCCGGCATAGGTGCCCTCTTCGTCCATCCAGGAGGCGACATCAACGGCAAGATCCCGTGTGTCCGGCAATTCGCGTAGCGCACGCGCAATCTCGAGGCCGTAAACAACGCCCATGGCGCCGTCGAGCCAGCCGCCCGTCGGCTGGGTGTCCGTGTGCGAACCGATCAGGAGCGCCCTGCCGCTGCCGCGGGAGCGGCCGAAGACGGTGCCGATGCCGTCGATGCGGGCCTCCAGTCCGGCCTCGGTCAGCCTGCCGACCAGCCATCGCCGGGACTCCATATCGATCGGCGACAGCGCCAACCGCACGACGCCATTCCCGAAAGCTCCGAAAGTGCGGAGCAGCCTCAGGTCGCTCAGGAGTCGCTGCGGATTGATCGCGGGCATGCTGTCGATCCGGGGATGCTATTGCGCCGTGTAACCGCCATCGACCAGGAGATCGGCGCCGGTCATGAACGAAGAGTCATCGCTCGCCAGAAACACGGCGGCACTCGCGATCTCTTCCGGCTGGCCGAGGCGGCCGAGCGGATGGCGGGTGCGACCCCAATTTCGCTCTGCCGTCGCCATGTCGCCGAATTCCCGCACCATCTGCTGGGTGGCAATTCCGCCGGGCGATAGCGTGTTGACGCGGATGCCGTCGCCGGCGTGGTCGAGCGCCATCGCCTTGGCCAGGGTGAGGAGCGCGCCCTTGGTGGCGCAGTAGGCGGCATCGCCGGGATTGCCGACCCGGGCCATCTGCGAAGCGATGTGGATGATGCTGCCGCCGCCCGCGGCCTTGATCCGCGGGATGGCATGCTTGCTCATGTAGAAGGCGCCGCCGATGTTGATCGCGAGCGCACGTTCCCAGTCGGCATCCTCGAGCTCGGCGATCGTCGCCTTGGGAGGAAAGACGGCGGCATTGTTGACGAGGATGTGCAGCGCGCCGAACCGCTCGGCCGCCGCAACGACCGCGGCGCGGGCCGAGGCGCTCCGGCTTACGTCGCACGCCAGGCTCGCCGCGGTTCCCCTCGTAGCCGTGATGGAAGCCGCGACAGCGGACGCGCCGTCCCCGTCGATGTCGGCGCAGAGCACCTTGGCGCCCTCGGCGGCGAAGGCTGCGCTGATAGCATAGCCGATGCCCCCGGCGGCGCCGGTCACGATCGCGACTTTCCCGTGCAGTCGACCGCATGTCATGTTCGTTGCATACACGATCAGCGCGGCGCATTCCAGCGATGGGCCTTGCCCCCGCCTCGCTTCACTCTCTAACGTAGCGCGGGGAGTGGAACGCCGAATGCTTCTGTCGGTCCAGGATCTGTCAGTCCGTTTCGGGACGGAGGACGGCACCGTCCATGCCGTGAACGGCGTGAGCTTCGATCTCGACGCGTCGGAAACGCTCGGCATCGTCGGCGAATCCGGCTGCGGCAAAAGCGCCACCAGCCTGGCGATCACGCGGCTGCTGCCGCGCACCCACGCGACCATCGCCGGCGGGCGCATCCTGTTTCGCGATGTCGACCTGATCCAACTGCCGGACCGGGAGATGCGCAAGCTGCGCGGGCGCGACATCGCCATCGTCTTCCAGGATCCGATGACGTCCCTCAATCCGGTGCTGACGATCGGCCGCCAGCTGACGGAAGCGCTGTGTGCCCACCAGTCCCTCAGCCGGCAGGACGCCGATGCGCGCGCCGTCGATCTCCTGCAGACGGTCGGGATCGCAGCGCCGGCGACGGCCCTGGATCGCTATCCCCACCAGATGAGCGGCGGTATGCGCCAGCGGGTCATGATCGCCATGGCGTTGGCGCTGGCGCCCAAGCTGCTGATCGCCGACGAGCCGACGACCGCGCTCGACGTAACGATCCAGGCGCAGGTTCTCGAACTCGTCCGCGAGTTGACGCGTCAGAGCGGGACGGCGGTGATCCTGATCACCCACGATCTCGGCATCGTCGCCGCGATGACCCAGCGGGTGGCCGTGATGTATGCCGGGTTCATCGTGGAGACGGCGACAACGGCGGACCTGTTCGCCGCGCCGCGACACCCCTACACGGTCGGCCTGCTGCATTCCCTGCCCCGGCTCGATCAAGACCGCCAGGCGGAACTGGTCCCGATCGAAGGATCGCCGCCGGATCAGCTCATACGAGCCGATGGTTGCCCGTTCGCGCCGCGCTGTGCGTGGCGGGTGGCCGCCTGCTGGAGCGCGAACCCACCGCTCGCGGCCTCGAATGGAGAGGCAGAAATCGTGACGACCGGTCCGGGCGCCAGCCATCGTGTCGCCTGCCACAATGCGGCAACAGTCGAAGAGGCGCGCGCCGGCCAGCCCCTGCGGCTCGGCTTTGCTGCCGCCGCGCCGCCGCTGGCGGAGGCAACTGCGTGACGGCGCCTGCAAGCACCGACGTCACTGAACCGCTGCTCCAGGTGCGCGATCTCGCCGTTCATTTCGGCATCTCAAAAGGCCTGCTGTTCGGCCGCGATGCCGGCACGGTGCGCGCCGTCGACGGCGTCAGCTTCGACATCGAGCGCGGCCAGACCGTCGGCCTGGTCGGCGAATCCGGCTGCGGGAAGAGCACGACCGGCCGCGCCATCGCCCGCCTCAACCGCCCGACGGCGGGATCGATCCGGCTCGATGGGCAGGAACTTTCGACGCTGGACGGCGCCGCCCTGCGGCGCATGCGCCGACGCCTGCAGATGATCTTCCAGGATCCCTACTCCAGCCTCAATCCGCGCATGACGGTCGGTGCGATCATCGGCGAGCCCCTGGACATCCACAGCGTCGGGTCGGCGCGCGAGCGGGCGGCCCGCGTCCGCCAGCTCCTCGACGTAGTCGGCCTGCCGCGCCAGGCCGGCGACCGCTATCCCCATCAGTTCAGCGGCGGCCAGCGGCAACGCGTCGGCATCGCCCGCGCGCTGGCGCTCAACCCGGAACTGATCGTCGCCGACGAGCCGATCAGCGCGCTCGACGTGTCGATCCAGGCGCAGATCCTCAATCTGCTGGCGCGGCTGCAGCGCGAATTCAAGCTGACCTATCTGTTCATCGCGCACGACCTGGCCGCGGTGCGCCACATCAGCGACCGCGTCCTCGTCATGTATCTCGGCCGCATCGTGGAGTCCGCGTCATCGGCGGATCTTTACCGCCGCCCACGAC
>JBGPEQ010000302.1:0-5552 GCA_041482855.1 Dongiaceae bacterium
GGAGAGGAAGGGCGGGGCTTTCGCTATCTGATCGACGGGCTCAATGCCGAGCGGATCCTGATCGCCGCGGAATGCGTGGGCGACGGTCGCTGGTTCGTGGAGAAGGCGACCGGCTATGCCAAGACGCGGGTGGTATTCGCCCGGCCCATCGGCCAGAACCAGGGCGTCCAGTTCCCGATCGCCCGCGCCTACGCCGCCAGCGAGGCCGCCGACCTGATGGTGCAGCGCGCCGCCGCCCTCTACGACGCCGGCGAGCACTGCGCCAAGGAAGCCAACATGGCCAAGCTGCTGGCCGCCGACGCCTCCTGGCAGGCGGCAGACATGTGCCTGCAGACCCATGGCGGCTTCGGCTTCGCCGCCGAATACGACATCGAGCGCAAGTTCCGGGAGACCCGCCTCTACCAGGTGGCGCCGATCTCCACCAACCTCATCCTCGCCTATCTGGCCGAGCACGTCCTCGGCCTGCCGCGGTCGTACTGACGTGCATGGAGGCTTGGATCAATGCTCTGCGTGCTTCGACAGGCTCAGCATGAGGGATACTCTTTGTGCCACGAAATTTGTTCCTCAATCCTGAGCCTGTCGAAGAACGCAGGGTGGTCATGCCATCGAAGCGTCATCGACCGGGAGATTGGCACTGACGCATGTCACGCCTGACCGGAATCCTCGTTGTCTCGATCGAACAAGCAGTGGCCGCGCCGCTCTGCTCCTGCCGGCTCGCCGATGCCGGTGCGCGCGTCATCAAGATCGAGCGCGCCGAGGGCGATTTCGCGCGCGGCTTCGACGCCGCCGTGCATGGCGAGAGCGCCTATTTCGTCTGGCTCAATCGCGGCAAGGAATCGGTCGTGCTCGATCTCAAGGCCGATGAGGACAAGGCGCTGCTGCACCGTCTGATCGCGCGCGCCGACGTCTTCATCCAGAACTTGATTCCCGGCGCCGCCGCCCGCGCCGGCTTCGACCCCCAGGAGCTGCGCCGGCGCCATCCGCGCCTCATCGCCTGCTCGATCAGCGGCTACGGCGACTCCGGCCCCTATTCCGACCGCAAGGCCTACGACCTGCTCATCCAGGCCGAGAGCGGCTTGGCCTCGGTCACCGGCTCGCCCGAAGCGCCCGGCCGCGTCGGCGTCTCGCTCTCCGACATCGCCTGCGGCCTCAATGCCTATGCCGCCATCCTGGAGGCGCTCTACCGGCGCGAGCGCACGGGCGAAGGTGCTGCCATCTCGCTCTCACTGTTCGACGCCACGGCCGAAACCATGGCCGTGCCGCTGCTCCATCACGACTACGCCGGGCGCGCGCCGCAGCGGCTCGGCCTCGCCCATCCCACGATCGCGCCCTACGGCGTCTTCGAGACCGCCGATGGCCGGCCGCTGCTGATCGCCATCCAGAACGAGCGCGAGTGGCGCGATCTCTGCGCCGCCGTGCTGCAACAGCCGGCGCTCGCCGACGATCCACGGTTCAAATCGAACAACGACCGCGTCGCCAATCGCCCCGCCCTCGACGCGGTCGTCGCCGCTTCCTGCCGCCACCGCGACTACGCCGCGTTGATCGAACTCCTGCAATCCGCCGGCATCGCCTTCGGCGCCGTCAATGATGTCGCCGGCCTCAGCACCCATCCGCACTTGCGCCGCATGACCGTGGCCACGCCGAGCGGCGAGGTGCGCTACCCCGCGCCGCCCGCGATCTTCGCCGGCGAGGGGCCAGCCCCCCCTGCTGCCGTTCCCGCCCTCGGCCAGCACACCCAGGCCATCCGCCGGGAGTTCGGTCCATGAGCTTCGACATCGGCGAAGCCGCCGCCCTGCTCGGCCGCACGGAAACGCGCGCGGCCGACGCCCATCCCGAGCCCGCCCAGTTGCTGCAGGCGACCCTCGACCGCGACATCGGCTCGTTCGAAACCGGCACGCCGCTCCCGCTGCTCTGGCATTGGCTCTACTTCCCGCCCCTGATCCGGCAGAGCCAACTTGGAGAGGACGGCCACACTCAAGACACCGGCCTGCTGCCGGTCGTGCCGTTCCTGCCGCGCCGCATGTGGGCGGGCAGCCGCCTGCGCTCGGAAGCGCCCCTGCGCATCGGCGACCGCCTGACCCGCCGCTCCGAAGTCACGAGCCTGACGCCGAAGATCGGCGGCAGCGGCCGCCTGCTCTTCGTCACCATCCGCCACACGCTCGCAGGCAGCGCCGGCGGCAGCGTCATCGAAGAGCAGGACATCGTCCTGCGCGAGCCGGCCGGCCGGCCGACGCCGCCGAGCCAGCCCGCCGGGTTCGCCTCCTGGGACGTCGAGCACATCGTCACGCCGACGGCGGCCCTGCTGTTCCGCTTCTCCGCCCTCACATTCAACGCCCACCGCATCCACTACGATCATCCCTACGCGACAGAGGTCGAGGGCTACGAGGGGCTGGTCGTGCACGGACCGCTGATCGCCGTGCTCATGCTCGACCTGGTCGACCGCGTCAGCCCGGGCGCGCTGGTCTCCGCCTTCGACTTCAAGGCGGTGAATCCCGCCTTCGTCCCGGACCCGCTCGCCGTCAGGGCGAAAACCACGGAGACCGGGTTCGCGTTGCGGGTGGAATCGGCGGGCCGCATCGCCAGCACCGGAACCGCAACGGCGCCGCGGCCGCTTGACGATTGACGGGCATGAACGGCCATAGCCGCCGTACCCGCCACAATAAGACCATGATCGCGACGTAACCGGACGGCAATGCGTCTGCTCGCCGTCGTCCTGTTCCTCCTCGCTTCGCCCGCGTTCGCCGCCGACTGGACCGTCGGCCCGGCGCCGAGCGACGATCCCGCCATGACGGCCGCCACGGTGATGAATGAGGACGGCTATGCGCTCTTTCTGTGGAGCCGCGAAGTCGATCACCGCTATCAGCTCTTCGTGGAATTCCATCTCGGCCGCGGCGAAAGCTTCGGCGAGAAGATGCCGACCTATCGCATCGACGGCGGCGAGGCCGTCGATACCGACGTCGTCCGCCAGCAAGGCGAATCGCTCGGCGCGCTCTGGGGCCATGTCGGCGGCGACACCGCCTTCTGGCTGGCCTGGACCTCGATCCAGAATTCCATCCTGCCGAGCGACAGGTTCGCGCAGTGGCTCACGGGCAAAGAGATCAATTTTACCTACGAAGGCCCGGACGGAACGAGCAAGACTACCCGCTTCTCCCTTACCGCCGCCGCCGCCGCCGTGCACGGCGCGACTGGCCTCGAGACGCCCTAGCGATCAAGATGGCCCCGTCTCGAAACGGGGAACAGCACCATGAAACACACGAACTCGTTCATGCACTTCGCGAATTGGACTGCGCACGCCACCGGTCATCCGCTGGCCTTCGTTCTGGCTTTACTCATCATTGTCGTGTGGGGCGCAACCGGGCCGATCTTCGGATTCTCCGACACCTGGCAATTGGTGATCAACACCGGGACCACCATCGTCACCTTCCTCATGGTCTTCCTCATCCAGAACACGCAAAACCGCGACAGCAAGGCCATGCAGCTGAAGCTCGACGAAATCATCCGCGCCACCGAAGGCGCCCACAACGCGCTACTGGACCTGGAAGAGTTGACCGAGGAGGACATCAACCGCATCCGCACGCTCTATATCGCGCTGGCCACCCACGCCCGCTCGGACCTCGCCCGCGGCTTGCTGGACACGGACATACCGGAGGTATCGTTCAGGTGACGTGCGCCACCGTCGCCCGATAGACCTGCGCCCGCTCCACATAGTGCTCGACCGTCCAGCGGAACATCTCAACCTCCGCCGGCGTCAGCGCACGCATCAGCTTGGCCGGGCTGCCGGCCCACAGCTCGCCCTTGCGCACGCGCTTGCCCGGCGTGACCAGCGCGCCGGCCGCCACCATGCCGCCGGTCTCCACCACCGCGCCGTCCATCACGCAGGCCTTCATGCCGACGAAGCTGCCGTCCTCGAGCGTGCAGGCATGGAGCAGCGCCAGGTGGCCGACCGTCACGTCGGCGCCGACGCGGCAGGCGAAGCCGCTCTTGCCGCGGCCGCCGTCCTTCTCGTGGTTGACGTGGATGATCGTGCCGTCCTGGATGTTGGTGCGGGCGCCGATGCGGATGACGTTGCCGTCGCCGCGCAGCACGCAGCCGAACCAGATGCCGCAATCCGCGCCGATCTCGACCTCGCCGATCACCACCGCCGTCGGCGCGATGAAGGCATTGGCAGCGATCTGCGGCTGGAAGTTGTGGAACGGCAGGATCAGGCCGCTCACGGGAACAGCGGCTCCTGCTCCAGCCCGGCGGTCTCCGGCAGGCCGGCCATAAGGTTCATGTTCTGCACCGCCTGGCCGGACGCGCCCTTCACCAGGTTGTCGAGCGCCGAAATCAGGATTGCCCGCCCGGGCACGCGGTCGGCGAAGAGGCCGATGAGGCAATGATTGGAGCCCCGCACATGGCGCGTCTGCGGCGCCTGCCCGGCCGGCAGCAGCCGCACGAACGGCTCGCCCTCGTAGTGCGACGCCAGCGTGCGCCGCAGGTCTTCGACGCCGGCACCATTGTGCAGCCGCACATAGATCGAGGAAAGAATTCCCCGGCTCATCGGCATCAGATGCGGCGTGAAATTGACGATGATCGGCTTGCCCGCCGCCTCGCTCAGGCCCTGCTCGATCTCCGGCGCATGGCGGTGGCCGGCGATGCCGTAGGCATGGATGCCCTCGGTCACCTCGGCATAGAGGCTGCCGAGCTTGGCGTCGCGCCCGGCGCCGCTGACGCCCGACTTGGCGTCGATGATGATGTCGTCGGTGACGATCTGCTTCTCCTCGATCAGCGGGATCAGCGGCAGCTGCGCCGAGGTCGGATAGCAGCCGGGATTGGCCACCAGCCGCGCCGGCGCGATCTCGTCCCGCCGCAATTCCGTGAGGCCGTAGACGGCCTCCTTCTGCAATTCGGGCGCGCGATGCTCATGGCCGTACCACTGCGCGTAGGTCGCGATGTCGGCGAGCCGGAAGTCGGCCGACAGGTCCACGACCTTCAGGTGGCGCGGCAGCTTCGCAATCACCTCCTGGGTCGTGCCATGCGGCAGCGCGCAGAACACGAGATCGAGCGCCGCCCAGTCGGCGTCCTCGATCTTCACCAGAATCGGCAGCTTCAGATGGCCGAATTGCGGAAACACCTCCGCCAGCGGCTTCCCCGCCTGGCGATCGGCCGTGAGCAGGCGGATCTCGACCTGCGGATGGCGCGCCAGCAGGCGCACCAGCTCGGCGCCCGTGTAGCCGCTCGCCCCGAGGATCCCGATCCGCAGCCTGTTCGTGCTCACCGTTCCCTCCGAAAGGAAAAGGCCAAATGGAAAAGGGAGGTTGCGATCGCCGCAACCTCCCTGGCCATAAAACCGATTGCAGTCGATGTCTAGCGCTTCGAGAACTGGAAGCTGCGTCGCGCCTTGGCCTTGCCGTACTTCTTGCGCTCGACGACGCGGCTGTCGCGCGTGAGGAAGCCGCCCTTCTTCAGCACGGGCCGCAGCGTCGGCTCGAAGTTGGTGAGCGCGCGGCTGATGCCGTGCCGCACCGCGCCGGCCTGGCCGGAGAGCCCGCCGCCGACGACCGTGCAGACGA
>JBGPEQ010000303.1:0-5484 GCA_041482855.1 Dongiaceae bacterium
CGCATCTGACTCCGGCCCCAAATGCAATTCGGGTCGGCGGTGCAGAGACAAAGCTCCCCCTCCCCTTGCGGGAGGGGGCTGGGGGAGGGGTCTCGCGCCGGCAGGCGCGAAAGAGTCGAATCATTCGATGCGACGCCGGCATAACCACGAACACGTACCCGATGACGAGATGGTCTGTGTTCAATCGAGTTGAAAAAGCGTTGGCTCGATTGGATTCTCGGCGCGCTGCCGCGCGCAGACCCCTCCCCCAACCCCCTCCCGCAAGGGGAGGGGGAGCGTAGTGAGGGGCGTCGGGAGGGAACTCCCGGCATCACTTGCTCACCGTCGGCTTGGGATCGCCGATCTTGTAGACCGCGAGGATCTCGTGGCTCACGGTGTGGCGTACCATGTTGAACCAGCGCCGGCAGCCGCGAGCGTGGTTCCAGCGCTCGCAATGCACGCCCTTCGGATTCTTGCGCATGAACACGTAGTCGCCCCACTCGGCGTCGGAGAGCTTCTCCGGCTCCAGCGGCCGCGCGATGTGGGCCTCGCCGCCGTAGGAGAATTCCGTCTCCTCGCGCGCACCGCAGTAGGGGCAGGGGATAAGCAACATGATGACGGTCTCGCCCTAATGCGCCACGGCCGCCGCGCCGTGTTCGTCGATGAGGTAGCCGTGGGTGAAGCGCTCCAGCGTGAACGCTTCGTTGAGCTTGTGCGGCCGGTCCTGCGCGATGGTGTGGGCGAAGACCCAGCCGGAGCCGGGAGTCGCCTTGAAGCCGCCGGTACCCCAGCCGCAATTGAAGTAGAGGCCGTCGACCGGCATCTTCGCCACGATCGGACTGGCGTCCGGGCAGACGTCGACGATGCCGCCCCACTGGCGCAGCATCTTCAGCCGGCTGAAGATCGGGAACAACTCGGTGAGCGCCGTCAGCTGGTGCTCGATGACGTGCTGGCTGCCGCGTTGGGCGTAGGAGTTGAAGGCGTCGATGCCGGCGCCCAACACCAGCTCGCCCTTGTCGGACTGACTCACATAGACATGTACGGCGCCGGACATGACGACGGTGTCGAGTACCGGCTTGATCGGCTCCGACACCAGCGCCTGCAGCGGATGGCTCTCGATCGGCAGGCGGAGGCCGGCCATGGCCGCCAGCACGCTCGAATGGCCGGCGGCGACGCAGCCGATCTTCTTGGCGGCGATGAAGCCCCGGCTGGTCTCGACGCCCATGACCCGGTTGTTCTCGATGCGGAAACCCCTGACCTCGCAGTTCTGGATGATGTCGACGCCGCGGGCGTCGGCGGCGCGGGCGTAGCCCCAGGCGACGGCGTCGTGGCGGGCCACTCCGCCGCGCCGCTGGAGCGAGGCGCCGAGCACGGGGTAGCGCGCGTT
Organism: Dongiaceae bacterium; assembly: GCA_041482855.1. Taxonomy (GTDB): domain Bacteria; phylum Pseudomonadota; class Alphaproteobacteria; order Dongiales; family Dongiaceae; genus JBGPEQ01. The sequence goes on from JBGPEQ010000303.1 coordinate 1,367, forward strand.
CGGATCGGCATTGAGGATCGGCACCATTGCCTTAACCTGCTCGACCGAGAGGAACTCCGAGTCGATGCCGTTGAGGCGGATGGCGTTCACGCGGCGCTGGATCTCCCTGAGGTCGTTCAGGTTGTGGGCCAGGTTCAGCAGGCCGCGCTGGCTGAACATGACGTTGAAATTCAGTTCCTGGCTCAAGCCCTCCCACAGCTTCAGCGCATGCTCGTAGAGGAAGGCGCTCTCATCCCAGAGATAGTTGGAGCGGACGATGGTGGTGTTGCGGCCGGTGTTGCCGCCGCCGAGCCAGCCCTTTTCGAGCACGGCGACGTTGGCGATGCCGTGCTCGCGCGCGAGATAGTAGGCCGTCGCCAACCCGTGGCCGCCGCCGCCGACGATGATGACGTCGTACTCCGGCTTGGGCTCCGGGCTGCGCCAGGCCAGTTCCCAGTCCTCGTGGTAGTTCAGCGCATTGCGCGCGAGGCTGAAGATGGAATAGCGGGATTTCATGGGGCGTATGGACGCGCGAGGTTGGGCCGGCGAATCGGCCGTGTTATTGCAGCCTGCCCTTCCAGGCGCAAGACCGAAGGACGTAGTGGGACAATAAGCGGTGTTGCGTTCCCGGGCCGCGCCAATCGGTGCGGCGGGCTCTTGCGGATTCGCGACATGCCGGCCGCGCGGGTCAGTCGGCGGCCGCCCGGAGTGTGAGATGCGTCACTGCAAAGAATGGCGATCTTCCCCATCATGTGCGACGATGGCTCTCCGCGTATTCGAAGGCGATTGCAGCGGAAAGGCATTTTTCAGGCCAGCGCTTTCATCGGCGGCAGTAGTCGGGCGCCGGCAGGCCCATGGAGGCCAGCAATGTTAGTGAAGACAGAGCGCATGGCGCTCGGCGGCAATGCACGCCATTGCATTTTCATCTTTGCAGCCGTCGCGGCAATGCTCATAGGCGCACAATGGTCGTCTGCCGCCGCCCAGGACCGGCTGCCGGTCAAGCTCGAGATCGTTCCGTCGGCTCACGCCGTCGATGTCGGCGCCGGGGTCACGCTGGACGTCATCCTGCGGGCGGCCGACAACGGGAGCGCCGCTGCGCCGAAGGACCTCAGCGTGCAGCTCGAGTTAAATGCGCCATCCGGGCCGGTGACGCTGCCAAGTGTCGTGATCGCCGCGGGGCAGAGTGCCGCGCAGGTCCAGTTCCAGATCACCGCTCCCGGCATGTGGGCGGTGCGGGCCAGCAACAGCGAGCTGCTCGAAGGCGGCACCGTCATCTATGCCAAGCCCGCCGGGCTTCATTCCGCGTTGACCGGCGGCGATCCTCAGGCGGCACAGGCGGGGGCCACGCCCCCGGCGCCGGCGCCGCCGCTGGAGGTCGCCCTTAACGACGGCGGACAGGCCACCCAGACCCGCGGCATCGACGATCTCATGCGTGAGCAGAACCTGGGCGGGAACGGCGGGCGGCCCGAACTCGCCGTCGCGGCCCCGACCGCCAGCGGAGCGGCTACGGTCGTGCTGGCAACCAGCCCGGACCGGCGCGTGCTGGCCGACCGCCAGGATGCGGCAACCGTTTACGCTTTCCTGCGCACCGGCGCCGCTGGCGAAGACATCCGGATTCAGCTGGTCGCCAGCCTCGGCACGATCTCGCCCAATCCGCTGGTCATCAGGAAGGGTGAATTCTCCGGCCAGGCGACGCTGGTCGCCGACCGGGTCGGGCAGGCGCGCATCCGCTATGTGGCGGAGCAGCCGCAGGTCGCCATTGAAGCCAGCTCCGACATGCACATCGATTTCGCGCCGGCGATTACCCAGTTGCAGCTGCGCGCGAGCCCGCCGGAGGTGTCGCTGCTGGACGTGCCGCAGATCTTCGTGGAACTGCAGGATGCCGCCGGGCACGTGGTCGCCACCGACGAGCCGCGCCGGATCTCCCTCTATCTGGAAAAAGGCAACGGCGAGATCGCACCGGTTGAGGTGGAGGTGGCAAAGGACGAGGCCACGGGCCGTGCCAACTTCACGCCCTGGTGGATGGGAACGACGACCGTGGCGGCCGCGACGCCCGCCATCCTCACGAAATCGACGACCCTGCGGGTCACGCTGCCGACCCTGCTGATCGCGCTCACGGCGGTCGGCGGGCTGGTCGGCGGCGTGATGGCGTTCTGGACCAAGCGCACGCGCTGGTGGCGGATCGTGATCGGCCTGTTCACGGGCTTCGTGTTGTATTGGGCCATGATCTTCGGGCTCCTGCAGTCGATCCCGCGGGCTGCCGCGCTCAATCCGCTGAGCGCCTTTGCCGTCGCCATCATCGGCGGCTACATTGGCCCGCAGCTCCTGGGGGTCTTGGCCCAAAAGTTTGGAGTCGGGCCGACGGGTTCCGGGACGGCTGTACGCAATACGCATCGTCCGCCTAAGAACAATCGAGATAATCACGCAGAACGCCGGACCTGACGGCCTCCACGGCGCCCTTTATCGAATCCGCGACATCGGCTATTCTCCGCGCGCCGCAGGAGTTAAGAAAGCCGGTCGCGATGTTCGGTGCCCCGCCCAAGGAATTGCCGCAGAAGATCGCTTTTCTGCTGGTGCCCAACTTTTCCATGATCGCCTTCACCTCGGCGGTCGAGCCGCTCAGGCTCGCCAACCGCGCGAGCGGCCGGGAACTGTACTCCTGGCACCTGTTCTCGCCCGACGGCAAGCCGGTGACGGCCTCGAACGGCATTGCGGTGACGCCCGAAGGGCGCGTCGACGATGCCGCCGGCTTCGGCACGGTGGTGCTGTGCAGCGGCATCGACGGCCATCTCTTCGAGGACCGCAACGTCTTCGCGCAGCTGCGCAAGTTCGATCGCAAGGGCGCCGACGTCGGCGCGCTCTGCACCGGCAGCCACATCCTGGCGCGCGCCGGCCTGCTCGACGGCTATCGCTGCACGATCCACTGGGAGAACCTGGCGGGCTTCGCCGAGAGCTTCCCGCATATCGAGGCGACCTCGGAACTGTTCGAGATCGACCGCAACCGCTTCACCTGCTCGGGCGGCACGGCATCGCTCGACATGGTGCTGAACATGATCGCGCGCCAGCACGGCCACGAGATCGCGGCCAACGTCTCCGACCAGTTCATGCATGAGCGCATCCGCGACGAGCACGACCAGCAGCGCATGGCGATGCCGGCCCGGCTCGGCGTGCGGCACCCCAAGCTGATGTCCGTCATCAAGCTGATGGAGGAGAACCTGGAAGAACCGCTCGACCGCGGCAATCTGGCGAAGTCCGCGGGCCTGTCGAGCCGTCAGCTCGAGCGCCTGTTCCGTAAATATCTCAACCGGTCGCCGGCGCGCTACTATGTCGAGCTGCGGCTCAACCGCGCGCGGCTCCTGCTGCTGCAGACCAACATGCCCGTGATCGACGTGGCGCTCGCCTGCGGCTTCGTCTCGGCCTCGCACTTCTCCAAGTGCTACCGAGACTTCTTCGGAAAGACCCCGCGCCGCGAGCGCACGGTGCCGCTGCGACCGCCGCTGGTGAAGAGCCAGGCGGCATAGGCGGCCTCAGCGCCGGCGCGGATCCGCCCCTCGGTTGATCCCGATCGTATCCAGCAGCCGTTCAAGCAACCGGCGGCCATGCGCTGCGTTTTCGGTGTCATCGTAGCGGGCGTCGATTATGGCGCTGGTCAGGGCGTAGATTGCGCCGGCAACATGGAATGACCGCTCGTCAAGCGGGCCGGCCGCTTCGCAATAGCTGTGTCGCACCGTCTCGGCGATCGCCGGCACCCAGTGCAGGTAGGCCAGATCGATCTCCGGAAATCCGCGACCGCCCTCGGCGAAATCGATGACGCCGCACACGCGGCCTTCGTCGTCGACCAGGAGGTTCTCGAGATGGGCGTCGCCGTGGACGAAGCCGGCCCGTCGCCCTTGCGGCATCGACTCCAGCTCGGACAGGAACGCGTCGCAGAGGTCACGGTCCGACGGCAGCGGACTGGCCGCAGGCAGTGCGATCAATAGCGCACGCAGGCGTTCGTCCAGTCCGGCGGTGCCGACGATGCGGTCCGTACCGACGCCGCGCAGTGCGGCCAGCGCGCGGCCGTAGCTGGCGGCGAAGCGTTCGCGCTCGACGTCGGATCGCGACGCCAGCCAGTCGTCGCCGATGGGCCGGCCGGCGAC
>JBGPEQ010000304.1:0-5472 GCA_041482855.1 Dongiaceae bacterium
CCGAGCATTTCGCCCTGTCGGAGGCGCCGGACGCGCTGGCCGTCAACGTCGAGGTGGTCGAGCAGACCGGCATCGACGTTCTCGTGTTCGCGCGCTTCAACGGCGCCCCGCTCTGCTGCCTCTTCCGCGAGCGCCACGCGTTCACCCCCGGTCAGCCGATCCGGCTGATGCCGCAACTCAATGCGGTGCACCTCTTCGATGCGCAGAGCGGGGAGCGGATCAGGGCGGGATAGGTCCGCCCATCGTTGCGTCACGCAGCCGCCAACCCTGCGTGTTGTTCGAGCATCGCGAAGTCCTGGTCGCTGTGGAGGAGTTTCGCGTCGTGGGCGATACACCAAGCGCCTATGATGAGATCAATCGTCTTGCGAACCGTGATCCCATTGCCGCGCAGTTCGCGATAGAGCGTGGCGGCCCGCACCGCCTGATCGACGCCGAGCATCGGTACGAGATCGAACCGCCGCAACGCCTGTTCCACCGCCTTGGCTTCGCGCTCCGACGGCACGCCCAGCAGTACCTCGCAAAGAATCACGTCACCCACGACAAGCGGCTCTGCGCCGATTAGCGCGCGAAGCTTCGTAACCTGCGGGGTCGTCGTTCCCCGCAGGTGATCAATCCAAACCGAACTGTCGACGACGATCACGCGGCGCGGCCGCGTCGCAGCGTATCAAGATGGCCTTGCCAAGCCACCTTGCCGCCGAGAGCGAGGATGGACTTCTGGCGATGCAGCTTGACGAGCAACCGCAGGCCCTCCTCGACGACCGCCTTCTTGGTGGGGAGTCCGGTTGCCCGCAACGCGCGCTGCATCAAAGTATCGTCAATGTCGATATTGGTGCGCATGCGGCGATTCCTTCAGCATGTGTATAAACTACGGTTACTATACACATTCAAGTTCAGAAAGCAAGAGGTTTTTTGTTGAGCCGCGAGAGATCGCAGCACGCGGAGGCGTGGAGATTCTTGTAGGGGCGGCCTGCGGCCGCCCGTCTATCGGCCGCACGATGCTTCCCTACACCGACCCGGTGTCGCCGTCGCGCGGGCGGCCGCAGGCCGCCCCTACAAGAATATTCGTGTACTCCTCGGCTCGCATGACATTACAACGACCGGACCAAAGGCGAGCCGCGGAAATGACGCAGTACCCTTGTACGGGAGGGGAGGGGACGGAGTAATCTGCGGGTAGCTTTGGATCGCCTTGAACAGAAATCCCAGATATGCCCCACCCCAAGTTCCCCCACCTCTTCTCCCCGCTGCAGGTCGGCGCGGTCACGATCAAGAATCGCATCCTCTCGACCGGGCACGATACGCTGCTGCCGCGGGCCTTCGTCGTGAACGAGGCGTTGGTGGCCTATCACAGGGCGCTGGCGGAGGGCGGCGTCGGGCTGATCGTCGTGCAGGTGTCGGGCGTGCATGAGACGGCGCGCTACACCGCGCATAGCCTGATGGCGACGACCGACGAGTGCATCCCCGGCTATCGCCAGCTGGCGGAGATGTTGCACGGTTATGGCTGCAAGGTGTTCGGGCAGGTCTTCCATCCCGGGCGCGAGATCATGGAGGGCATGGACGGCAGCATCACGGCGGCGTATGCGCCTTCGGCGGTGCCGAACGAGCGCTTCCACGTCATGCCCGTGCCGCTGTCGAAGCGGATGATCCGCGAAATCGTGTCCGGGTTTGGCGATGCGGCGCGGCGCATGAAGACGGCGGGGCTCGATGGCTGCGAGATCGTGGCCAGCCACGGCTATCTGCCGTCGCAGTTCTTGAACCCGCGCGTCAACCAGCGCGACGACGAATATGGCGGCTCGATGGAGAACCGCCTGCGCTTCCTGCGCGAGGTGATCGCGGACATCCGCTCGAAGGTCGGCCGCGATTTCGTCGTGGGCCTGCGCATCACCGGCGACGAGAAGGACGCCGACAGCATCGAAGCCAGCGAGGTCCTGCAGTTCTGCAAGATGATCGACGGCGACGCAGCGACGCTCGACTACTACAACGTCATCGCCGGCAGCTCGGCCTCGCTCGCCGGCGCCATCCACATCGTGCCGCCGATGATCGTCGAGAACGCCTATGTGGCGCCCTTCGCGAAGGCGATGAAAGCGGTGGTGTCGAAGCCGGTGTTCGTCGCCGGCCGCATAAATCAGCCGCAGACGGCCGAGCAGGTGATCGCCTCCGGCCAGGCCGACATGTGCGGCATGACCCGCGCCATGATCGCCGATCCGGACATGCCGCGAAAGGCCGAGGCCGGTCGCGCCGACGACATACGCGCGTGCATCGCGTGCAACCAGGCCTGCATCGGCCATTTCCACCTGGGCTTCTCGATCTCCTGCATCCAGCATCCGGAGACCGGTCGCGAGCTGGCCTACGGCACGCAAACGCCGGCCAAGACGCCGAAGTCGATCATGGTGGTCGGCGGCGGCCCCGGCGGCATGAAGGCGGCGGCCGTGCTGGCCGAGCGCGGCCACCGCGTCACGCTCTACGAGGCCAAGGGCCAGCTCGGCGGCCAGGCGTTGTTGGCGCAGCTGCTCCCGGGTCGGGCCGAATTCGGCGGCATCGTCACCAACCTCGCGCGTGAGATCGAGCTGGCGGGCGTGCAAGTCGTGAAGAACCGGACGGTCGACGCCGCCCTCGTAGCGCAACAGAAACCCGACGCCGTCGTCATCGCCACCGGTGCTGTGCCGCGGCGCCCTCAGTTCGATGGCCAGGACGAGATGCATGTCGTCGATGCCTGGCAGGTGCTGAAGGGCGAGGCCAATGTCGGTCACTCCGTCGTCGTCGCCGACTGGCGCTGCGACTGGATCGGCCTGGGACTCGCGGAGAAGCTGGCGCGCGACGGCTGCCGCGTGCGCCTCTGCGTCGACGGCCTGGTCGCGGGACAGCGCCTGCCCTGGTACGTGCGCGACAGCTGGAACGGAATCTTGCACAAGCTCGGCGTCGAAATCGTGCCCTACGCGCGTCTGTACGGCGCCGACGCCGACTCGGTGTATTTCCAGCACGCCACCAGCGGCGAGCCCATCGTCTTGAACGAGGTGAATACGCTGGTACTGAGCCAGGGTCACGACCGCGTGGCGACGCTCGAGGCGGAACTCGCGGATTTTGCCGGCGAGGTGCGAGTGATCGGCGATGCCCTCACGCCGCGCACGGCCGAAGAGGCCGTGCTGGAGGGGTTGAAGGTAGGAGTTGCGCTATGACCGCATCGACATTCGATCTCACCGGTCTCGCCGCCATCGTCAGCGGCGCCGGACGCGGGCTCGGCCGTGCAATGGCAAAGGCGTTGGCCGCTGCCGGCGCCAAGGTGGCCTGCGGCGCCCGCAGCATGCCCGAAGTGGAGGAGACGGTCGCGGAGATCGTCGCCGCCGGCGGCCAGGCCTTCGCCGTGCATCTTGACGCCACCAAGCCGGCGGAGTGCCGCGCCATGGTCGAGCGCGCGGTCGCCAGCTCCGGTCATCTCGACATTGCCGTGGTCAATCACGGCATCGGCTTCGCGGCGCCGGCCGAGGAGACGACGGAAGAGCAGTTCCGCCGCATGGTCGAGGTCAACCTCACGGGGTGCTTCAACGTCGCGCAGGCCGCCGGCCGCCAGATGATCAAGCAGAAGAAGGGCGGCTCGATCGTCCTGATCTCCTCGACCGGCAGTCTGGTGGGCTTCAACGGGCTCGCCGCCTACGGCGCCTCGAAGGGCGGCGTCGATCAGCTCTGCCGCCAGCTGGCGGTCGAGTGGGGGCCCCACAACATCCGCGTCAACTGCGTCAATCCCGGCTACACCACCCACAACATGCGCGGCACCGACGCGCGCCACGCCAAAGCGGAGGTCGAGGACGAGATGCGCCGCATGACGCCCATGGGCCGCCGCGGCACGCCCGAGGAGATGGCGGCGCCCGTGGTGTTCCTGGCCTCGCCCGCGGCCTCCTTCATCAGCGGGGTGGTGATCCCCGTCGACGGCGGCTATTGCGCGATGTGATCCGGAGATCGGAAAGGAAGATCTACCACAGAGAGCACAGAGGACACAGAGAAGGGGATCGCGGATGAACGCAGATCAGAAGGGATAAATGCAGAAGAACGGATTGCGCGCCGAAGGCGCGCCAAGATTCCTATCGGTGTGTCTCCTTGGTTTCACGTTTCCTTCTCTGTGTGCTCTGTGCTCTCTGTGGTGAATCTTTCTTGCGGCGGACCAGCTCGCCGTCCCGAAATCGCCCCGAACTTGCCTTAATCTCGCCCCAGGAACGCGGTCGCATCGCTTTCGTGAATCGAGAGAAAGCGACGGAGGTGACGATGAACGCGAACACGTTCTTTCCGCTGGCGACGATCGCGCTCCTGGCGGCCGGAATAGCGCAGCAGGCGTTCTCGGCGCCCGACCTCGAGCAGAACTATCAAGGCCTGCGCTACGCCTGCGCCGGCGTGTCGCAGGAGAGCCGCGACGATCCGCGCTGGACCAGCTATCCGGTGAAGCTCGTCTTCGCCGCCGCCGATGGCGGCTTCCTCGGCGACGTCAAGGTGAAGATCGGCGATGCCAGGGGCGACACCGTGCTGCAGGCGCATTGCCTCTCGCCCTGGCTGCTGGTCGACCTGGCGCCCGGCGCCTACAGGGTCGAGGCCAGGGCGCAGCAGGACTATCAGCAGAGCTTCCCGCTCAGCGTCGGCGGCGGGCATCAGCAGGAGCACACCACCCGGTTCGCGGAGATCGCGAACTGAGGTCGCGCTGGGGCGGCCCCGGGGGCCGCCCGGCCTCTACGCCACCCCCTGGCGCCGCCGCCAGGGCAGGTGCCGGAGCTGCGATTGCAGCACGCCCGCCAGCACCAACGCGCCGCCGAGCAGCTGCATGGTCGTGGGCGGCCGGCCCTGCAGCGTGGTGATGAGGATCGTGAACGCGGGGACGAAATTGAGGAACAGCGAGGCCACGACCACGCCGAGCTGGCGCACCCCGTAGTTCCAGCCGAGCAGGCCGGCGATGACGGCCATCACCGTCATCCAGGCGAAGAATGCGATGTCGAGCGGGCCGGTCGGCGCCGCCGGCGGCAGAGCGGCGCTGCCGGCCAGAGCGGCGGCGACGTAGACGACCACGGACACCACCGCGCCCGGCACCATGGTGATGCAGCTGATGCGCAGCTGCGACCACTGCGCCAGCCAGCGCTGGGCGGCGAGCGAGTACCAGGCCCAGCAGGCCGACGCCAGCAGGATCAGGATCTCGCCGCCGCGCAGGTCGAAGGCGGCGCCGGTCGCGCTCGGATTGTAGGTCGCGAGGATGCCGCCGGCCATCGCCAGCACGATCGCCGGCGCCATGCGGCGGTCGAACGGCAGGCCGAAGCAGGCCCAGCCTACGATCGCCGCCACCGCCGGCCCGGTCGAGCCGACGATGGCGGCAGTATTGGGATCGGCATGGGCAACGCCAAGCGTGTAGAGCGGCACGAAGGCGCCGAGTGCCAGCCCGACTAGCCAGACGCGCCGGTCGCGCAACGGCCGCAGGATGGCGCCGCTCGGCTCCAGCACGAC
>JBGPEQ010000305.1:0-5472 GCA_041482855.1 Dongiaceae bacterium
CATAGAACATAGAGCGAACACAAGCGCAAAAATGAGATGTATGCGTAAGACTAGTTTACGCATGGAAGGCCTGAGCGCTGGGCGAAGGAAGATTCACCACAGAGACACAGAGGGCACAGAGAGGCTGGCGTTCGTCCCTGCAATTTCGAGGTATGTCAGTACGTCTGCCTGTCGTCCCGGCGACAGGCGGGATCCATAGACACGGGCCTGCGATTATGGATGCCGGTTTTCGCCGGCATGACAATCGTGGGTTAGCAGCGGCTATACCGTGCCATGGATATAGGCATTTGCGTTTGTGCGCAGAGAGGCAAGCGGACCCATCCGCCCGCCGCGGCGCTTGCACCGGCACCGCGCAAGCGGCCATGCTGGAGGCGGCGAGCGAGCGACGGCGTTCGTCCAACCGCGTGCCGGCGAGGCCATGGCCTTCAGCTTCGATATCGCGTCCGTGTCATCGGCGAAGGTGCGGCAGTTGCACGCCCACTGGGAACAGGTGCGCGGCGGCCGCCCGATGCCGGCACGCGCCGACATCGATCCTTCCGCCATCAAACCGCTGCTGCCGAACATCGTGATCGCCGACGTGTTCCACGATCCCTTGCGCGTGCGCTACCGGCTGGTCGGCACCTCCGTGGTGGAACATTCGCGCTTCGACTTCACGGGCAAGTGGCTGCACGAGGTGGATTTCGGCGAGCCGCAGGACTGGATCGCCCTCTATGAAGTGTTCGTGCGGGAGAAGCGGCCGCTGTTCGACCGTTCGGAGATCCCGTTCGAGGACGAGGTGCGGCCGCCCCAGCCCTACGAGTTCTGCATGCTGCCGCTCTCCTCCGACGGCGCGACCGTGACCGCCATGATCTCGCTCGAAGACTACGGCGCGCTGTCGATGCTGGAGCGGCAGCGGGTGGGGAAGGTGCGGGCGAAACCTCCGAGCGGATGACGCGGCCGAGGAAGAAGGGGACCACAGATGAACACAGATAAGAAGGGATGAACGCCGATGTGCCGAACTGCGGCGCCGACAGTGCGTGCTCCCGATGAGCGACGCACACACCGGCTTGAGCAAACGCAACAACTAATGTAGGGGCGGCCTGCGGCCGCCCGTGTTGCCGCTACGAGATCCCCGCAATGACTGACGACCGCCTTCCTAATCGTCGTTCGATTCGACTGACGGAGTATGACTACTCGCAGGCGGGCGCGTACTTCATTACCATCTGTACGTTCGACCGCCGCTGCCTCTTCGGGGACGTTGTCGATTCGACCATGCAGTTAAATGCGGTCGGAGACGTCGTTTCCAGCGAATGGCTCCGGTCCGCTGAAATGCGTGCCGAGGTTATGCTCGACGCGTTCGTCGTGATGCCCAACCACATGCATGGCGTCATCTTCATCGACAGCTCCACGAATTCAACGCCGACGCTTTCGAAGACGGGCGCGAAGCGTGCCGGTCCGCACCTCACCGGCACGATCATCAACGGTTTCAAAGCGGCGGCGACACGGCGGATTCGCGCGCTGAACGGAATTGCGCAAGAGCCGGTCTGGCAACGAAACTACTATGAGCACATCATCCGTAACGAGCGGAGCCTGGATGCGATTCGCGAATACGTCGCCAACAACCCGGCGAATTGGGCGAGCGACCGCGAGAACCCGATGAGCGTGAGGCCGACAAGGGTTATCGCGGATTGGCAGGTATGACCGCAGGCCGAGGAGACGCGGCGCGGATTCATCGGCCGATAGGCGGGCGGCCGCAGGCCGCCCCTACAAGGGTTGGTCACCCGATCGAGGGATGAGGAATTGGGTCGCCCCTACTGGGCGGCTTCGATTTCGATGGTGGCGGGAGCGGCGGGCGCGATCGCCGACGTCGGCTCGAGGGCTTCCAGCAGGCGGGAGCGGATGGATTTCAGGCGGGGGTCGGCGGCGATCTTTAGGCCGTAGAGATCCTTTACATAAAACACGTCGACGGCGCGCTGGCCGAAGGTGGAGATCTTCGCGCTCGAGATTTGCAACTTCAGCTCGGTGAGGGCGCTGGTCAGGCGGTAGAGCAGGCCGGGGCGGTCGCGGCCGTTGACCTCGATCACCGTGTGGGTGGCCGACGCGTTGTTGTCGATGAGGACGCGCGGCGCCACCGGGAAGACGTCGAAGCGGCTCTTATAGGCCTGGAAGCGCTGGTCGAGATCGGGGAGCGAGCGGCCGCCGAGGGTCTGCTCGGCGATGACGGAGAGGCGCGCCAGCCGGTCGGGGCGCTCGAACGGGCCGCCCTCGGCGTCCTGCACCCAGAAAGTATCGAGCGCCATGCCGTTGGTGAGGGTGAAGATGCGGGCATCCACGATGTTGCCGCCGGCGGCGGCGATGGCGCCGGCCAGCAAGGAAACCAGGCCGTGGCGGTCGGGGGTGTAGATCGTGACTTCCGTGACGGCGCGCCAGCGATCGATGCGGGTTTCCAGAGAGAGTTCCTGCTCGCGCGCCTCGGCGGTGCGCACCAGGCGGGCGTGGCGGACGAGCGACGCGGTGTCGAACGACAGCCAGTAGGAGGCGGTGCCGCGGGCGAGATGGGTGTCGATGTCCTCGGCGCTCCAGTCCGTCAGCTCGGCGCGCAAGGCCGTGGTGGCGGCGGCGGCACGGGATTCGCGGCCTTCGGCGATGAGGCCGCCGGAGAGCTGCTCCTCGGCGCGGTGATAGAGATCGCGCAGCAGCTGGGCCTTCCAGCCGTTCCAGGTCTTGGGGCCGACGGCACGGATGTCGGCAACCGTCAGCACGAGCAGCAGGCGCAGCCGCTCCACCGATTGTACGAGAGCGGTGAAATCGGCGACGGTCTGGGGATCGTCGATGTCGCGCTGGAAGGCGGTCTTGCTCATGAGCAGGTGGTAGCGCACCAGCCACTCGACCGTCTCCGTCTCCTCGGCGCTGAGGCCGAGGCGGGGGCAGAGCCGGTGCGCCACTTCGGCGCCCAATTCCGAGTGGTCGCCGCCGCGGCCCTTGGCGATATCGTGCAGCATGACCGCGAGGTAGAGCACGCGGCGCGACAGCACCTGATGCACCACGCGGCTGGCGATCGGCGCCTCCTCGGCCAGCTCGCCCGTCTCGATGCGGTGGAGGATGCCGATGGCGAAGAGGGTGTGCTCGTCGACCGTGTAGTGGTGGTACATGTCGTACTGCATCTGCGCGACGACGCGGCCGAAATCGGGCACGAAGCGGCCGAACACGCCGGCCTCGCTCAAGCGGCGCAGGCCGCCCTCAGGATCTTTCGTCGAGGTCAGCATTTCCAGGAACAGGCGGTTGGCCTCGGGATCGGCGCGCAAGTGGCGATCGACTAGGCGCAGATTCTGGGTGATCAGCCGCAGGCTGGCCGGATGGATGTCGAGGCCGTGGCGCTGCGCCACCTCGAACAGGCGGAGCATGTCGAGGGGCCGCTCCGCCAGCGCCTGTCCCGCGGCCAGGGCGAGGCGGCCGCCATCGACCCGGAAGCCCTCGATCTCCTGGCGGAAGATGCGGAAATCGGGCAGCCGGAAAACGGACTTGCTGTTCTCGGCCTCGAGGGCGGCGCAGAAGATGCGGGTGAGGTCGCCGACGTTCTTGGCGGTGAGGAAGTAGTGCTTCATCAGCCGCTCGACGCCGCGCGTACCGGCGTGATCGGTGTAGCCGAGACGCTCGGCCAGCTCCGGCTGCAGGTCGAAGCTCAGGCGCTCCTCCGGCCGGCCCGCGAGATCGTGGAGGCCGACGCGCACCGACCACAGGAAGGCCTCGGCCTTGTCGAACGTGGCGGCCTCGGCGGCCGTGAAGACGCCGCGCTCGACCAGAGTGGCGACGTCGTCGGCTTCGTAGAGATATTTGGCGATCCAGAAGAGGGCGTGGAGATCGCGTAGGCCGCCCTTGCCCTCCTTGATGTTGGGCTCGAGGGCGTAGCGGGAAATGCCCATGCGGCGGTGGCGCTCGTCGCGCTCGGCCAGCTTGGCCTCGACGAAGGCTCGGCCGGTGCCGGCGACCACCTCCTTGGCGTAGCGCCGGCGGAGATCCTGATAGAGCTCCCGGTCGCCGCAGAGGTAGCGGGCCTCCAGCAGGTTGGTGCGGATGGTCATGTCGGCCTTGGCCTGGCGGATGCAGTCGTCGACCGAGCGGGTGGCGTGGCCGACCTTCAGGCCGAGGTCCCAGAGGTGATAGAGCAGGTATTCCACCACCTGCTCGCCATGGGGGGTGAGCTTGTAGGGCAGGAGGAACAGGATATCGACGTCGGAATGGGGGGCCAGTTCGCCGCGGCCATAGCCGCCGACGGCCACCAGTGCCAGCCGCTCGGCCGCCGACGGATTAGCCAATGGGTAAGCATGAGTCGTGGTAAAATCATGCAGCGTGCGCAGGAGCTGATCGATGAGGAAGCTCAACTCGCGGGCGGCTTGGCGGCCGTCGGCGGCGCCTTCGAAGCGGCGGCGGACCTCGGCCCGGCCGGCGGCGAGCGCGGATTTCAGTTCCGCCAGCACGGCGGCGCGCTCCTCCGCCCGCCGGTCGCTCTCGGCAATGGCGGCCAAGCGGCCGGCGAGGGCGCGGCGATCGACGATGGCGCGCTGGTCGCGGATGTTCTCCATGAAGCTCTTCGGCTCCTCAGCCCATCACGGCGGCCCCAGGAATAACGGGAGCGCGGCCGGCGCACCAGGGAATGTGGGGACAGACTCGGGCGATCGCCGCTCTCATTCTACCATTCCGGTTACGAATCGCCATCTATCCCGTTCTCGCGCGGGATTCGCACCAAACCGAGGGGAATGTCGCCCAGTACGCCGCCATCGGCCCCAATGGGGCCGCACTATGGCACAAACCCCGGCGTTTTGGGGGAGGAACCGGGGATTTCCGGCCGCGAGCCGGCCAAAAATCGGCAACAACCAGTGGAATCGACCATGAAAACCCCGATCTTAATAATGATTTCCGCTTTCCTAATGGCCGGTTGTGCCGACAATCAGGGCACTGCCGGGCAAAAGGGCAGCCCTGCAAACCCGGTGGTGACCAGCTTTTCCGGGAGTGAGCAGGATACTCTTCAAGTGCAGGTTACCGATCGAGAGCCGGTCACCAAGGCGGAACTGACGACGCCGGACGGCCGCATCTTCCTCGCCCACCAGATCGACCGCGAGCGGCTGACCCGGCAGACCGGCTATGCCCAGCCGAGCATGGGCGTGGGCGTCGGAGTCGCCGGCGGCAGCGGCGGCCATGTCGGCACCGGCGTCGGGATCGGCTTCGGCTTTCCGTTCATCATCGGCGGTTCCGACGACAATGGTTATCGCGAGCCGCGGGTGGCCAGCACCGCTCTGATCCATGTGCCCGATATGGCGGCCTATCGGGCGCAATGGCAGCAATGGAAGGTGCGCGTCTATCTCGGCGAGGGCGCCAGCCAGCGCGTGATCGAGGTGGCGGCACCCCAGCCGGCGGCGGGGTGAGCGGGAGGTTGCCGCCCGGAGGCTACAGCTCATAGCCCAGACGTCGCGCGACCTCGCGGGTGGCCGGCCG
>JBGPEQ010000306.1:0-5469 GCA_041482855.1 Dongiaceae bacterium
CGCGGCTGGGCCGCGAGCAGGCCGTGGGTATAGGGATGGGCCGGATGCGCGACGATGTCGCGCGTCGGGCCGTGCTCGAGGAAGCGGCCCATATACATGATGGCCATCTCGTCGCTGACGTGGCGGACGACGGCGAGGTTGTGGGTGATGATGATGTAGGTAAGGCCCAGCTCGCGCTGCAGCCGCGACAGCAGATTCAGGATCTCGCCCTGCACGGAGACGTCGAGGCCGGCGGTCGGCTCGTCGGCGATGATGAGCTCGGGCGAGAGCGCCAGCGCGCGGGCGACGCCGACGCGGCGAGCCTGGCCGCCCGAGAGCTGATGCGGATAGCGCCCGACGAAATCCGCCGGCAACCCGACGAGTGCCAGCAGACGGCGCGCCTCGGCGTCGAGATTCCTGCCCTTCACGCCATGGATGGCGAACGGCTCGGTGATCAGCGATTTCACCGTGAGCCGCGGGCTCAGGCTGGCGACGGGGTCCTGGAACATCATCGCGATGTGGCGGCGATAGGCGGCGATGGCGGCGCTGCCCTGGAGCAGCGGCTCCTCGCCCTGGAAGCGAACGCTGCCGGCTTGCATCGGCACGAGGCCGATGATCGCGCGCCCCAGCGTGCTCTTGCCCGATCCGCTCTCGCCGACGAGAGCAAAGGTGGTGCCGGCCGCAACGGAGAACGACACGTCGAGCACGGCATCGAGGAAGCGGTTCTCGAGGCCGATCAGGCGGGCCTTGATGGGTCCCGTCAGCGGGAAGCGCACATGCAGGTTGCTGACTTCGAGCAGCGGGCTCATGCCGTCGCCAGATGGCAGCGTGCCGACTGGGTGCCGCCGATGGCGTGATCGAGCGGCCGCTCGGTGCGGCAGCGGTCGAACGCCTTGGGACAGCGGGGCGCGAAGACGCAGGCCGCCGGCATTTCCAGCAGGTTCGGGACGTCGCCCGGGATGGTCGGCAGCTCGCGGCGGACCTCGTCGATCCGGGCGGGATCGCAGACGAGGAGCGCTTCGGTATAGGGATGGCGCGGCCGATGAAAGATGTCGCGCACCGTGCCTTGTTCGACCACCTCGCCGGCATAGAGGATGACGACGTGGTCGCACAGCTCGGCGATCAGGCCGAGATTGTGCGAGATGAACAGGATCGAGCCCTTGAATTCGCGCCGCAGCTCGCGCAGCAGGTGGATGATCTGCGCCTCCAGGGTGACGTCGAGGGCGGTGGTCGGTTCGTCCGCGATCAACAGCTCGGGGTTGCCCAGCAGGCCCATGGCGATGGCGATGCGCTGGCGCATGCCGCCGCTGAATTCGTGGGGATAGCGGTCGAGCCGCTGCTCGGCGTCGGGAATGCCGACGCGGCGCAGCGCAGCCGCGGCCTTGCGCCGCTTGTCGGCCGCGCCGAGGGCGCGGTCGCGGTACTGGATGTCCAGCATCTGCGTGCCGACCGACAGCACGGGATTGAGCGAGGTCATCGGATCCTGGAACACCATGGACATGCGCCGTCCCCGCAGGTCGCGCAGCTGCGGCTGGTTCATGGCGAGCACGTCAGCGCCGTCGAACAGCACCTGGCCGCCGCGCACGACGGCGTTGTTGGCGAGCAGCCCGATGGCGGCCAGCGACAGCGTCGACTTGCCCGAGCCGCTCTCGCCGACGATGCCGACGATGCTGCCGCGCGGCACGTCGAGGCTGACCCGGCGCAACGCGTGGATCGGCCCGCGCGGGCTGAGGAAGTCGACGCTCAGATCGCGTACGCTGAGGACGCAGTCGGCAGCCATCAAACGACCTTGCGCAGCTTGGGATCGATCAGGTCGCGCAACGCCTCGCCGAGGAACGTGAATCCGAGCGTGGTGATGATCAGGGGTATGCCGCCGGCTACGACGATCCACGGGGCTTCGCGGATGGCATCGTATCCTTCACTGAGGATGCGGCCCCAACTCGGCGCCGGCGGCGGAATACCCATGCCGAGATAGGTTAGGCCGGCCTCCAATGTGATCACGGAGGGAATGTCCATGCTGCCGAGAATGAACAGCGGACCGATGATGTTGGGGAGGACGTGCCGGGCGAGGATGCGGATCGCGCCGGCGCCCAGCGAACGCTCCGCCAGGATATACTCGGAATTCATTTTCGCCAATGTCGCCGTGCGGACAAGGCGGCCATAGCCCGGCGTCTGAATGACGACGACGACGAACATCAGCGTCTGCAGGCTGGGGCCGAGCAGGGTCATGACCGTCAGCCCGAGCATGACTGTCGGGAACGAGTAGATGGAATCGAAGATCAGCAGCAGGAAGTTGTCGAGCCAGCGAGGCGCGTAGCCGGCGATCAGTCCCAGGGTAAGTCCGATCAATTGGGAAATGACGATCGAAGTGACGCCGACGAACAGCGCGATCTGACTGCCCTTGAGCACGCGGCTGAAGATGTCGCGCCCGACCTTGTCCGTGCCGAGAAGGTGCGCCAGCGAGGGCGGCATGACTCTGTCGGGAACATTGATCTTGAATGGGTCGTAAGGCGTGATCCAGTCGGCGAAGAGCCCACAGAACACGACAATAAGCACAAGAGACAGGCCGAGCAGGCCCAGCGGATCACTCCGCAGGCGTCGTAGCAGCCATCCGCCGGATATTCCGGCTTCCGACGCGGCGGTGGCGCGGACGGCGATCTCAGAGAGTTGCGCGGACACGGGGATCGAGCCAAGCCACGATGAGATCGGCGATGAGCGCGACGAAAGCGAACAGGGCTACGGTCGTGAGCACGGCGCCCTGGACAACCGGATAATTGAAGAGTTTCGCATTGTCGACGACCAGTTTGCCGATGCCGGGACGCGAGAAAACGTTTTCGACGAAAACCGCGCTCGAGAGCAGGCCGCCGATCGCCAGCGCGAGCAAAGTCACGGTCGGCAGCACGGCAATCCGCAGGGCATAGCGGAAGACGATCTTGGATTCGGGCAGGCCGAAGGCGCGAGCGGTCCGGATGTGGTTCTCGCCCATGACTTCGAGCATCGAGGCCCGGACGATACGGGACAGGTAGCCGACCCAGCCGAGCCCGACTGCGAAGCTGGGCATGATCAAGTGCAGCACCTGATCTTTCAAGTCGCCGGGTTCACCAGCGCCGATCATCGGGAGCCAGTGAAGCTGCACGGCAAAGATCAACGCGCAGTAGATGGCAACGACAAAGGACGGGATCGAGATCGTGCCCACCGAGAGCACGCCGGTGAACTTGTCGATGAACGTGTTGCGCCGGATTGCGGAATAGCAGCCGAGGGGAATGGCGATCAGTACGGCCCATCCGAGCCCAACGGCGATCAGCGCCAGGGTGTTCGGCAGACTCTCCGCCACGATCGTGCCCACGTCGCGATGGCTCCAGAGATCCGTTCCGAGATCGCCCTGTACCGTACTGGCGAGGAACTTGACGAGCTGAATCGGCACCGGCTTGTCCAGACCGATCCGGTGCCGGAGTTCTTCGCGCATTTCGTCGGTCGCCCGCGTTCCCAGCATGATCGTCGCGGGGTCGCCGGGGATCACGTGGATCGCAGTGAACAGAATCGTCATCGCCGTGGCGCAGATGAGGACGGCGAGACCCAGCCGCTGAACGGCATAGATCAGCATGTCGCCTCACCCCAACGGGCGGCCCACGATCGATGAAGCGCGACGTCGCATCGGCGGTCCGGGTTGGAGATTGGGGCGCCTCCCTCCGGCAGCATCGAGGGCATCGGGAGGGAGGCGCCTAGCAACAATGGCGCGGCTTTGTCAGGCCGTCTTGAAGCGGTTGACTACCATCTCGCCGCCGGTATCGAAGTCCGGCGCGATATTGTCACGGTGAATGTAGAACCACGGCGTGAACGTCAGCCAGACGTAGGCGCCGGTATCCTCCATGATCTCCTGCATGCGCAGATACATCTGCTCCCGCTTCGTCGTATCGCGTTCCGCCAGGCCCTTGGTCCATAGGTCCTCGAATTCCGGATTGGACCAGCGCTCCCAGTTCCACACGCCGACCTGGTCCTTCTTGAACCACTGAATTGCATCGGACGGGTCGGGCGAGCAGCGATACTGCATGATCCATAGCTGCAGCGTCTTCCAGTCGTCGCCCTTCTTCTCGAGGCCGAGGTTCCAGAATGGGCCGGAGTCGACCGGGGTGATCTTCACCTTGACGCCGACGTCGGCGAGGTTGGCCTGTATGATCTGTGCGGACACCACGCGGTCCTGGTCCGGCAGGGTTTTGAGTTCCAGCGACAGGTCGGAAACGCCGGCCTCCTTCAGAAGTGCGCGGGCTTCGTCGGGCTTGTAGGAAAACTTCGATGCCGGCCGATGACCGAGAATGCCCGGCGGCACGACGCCGTAGGCCTTGGGCGCGACTCCGGCATAGGCCGCCTGAATGATCGAATCGACATCTATCGCGCGCTGGATCGCCTTGCGCACGCGGATGTCCTTGAGCGCCGGGAAGTCGGTGTTCATGCCCATCCAGGTGTAGAGCGGGCCCGGCAGCTGCACCAACTTCGATTTGGCCGGCATCGCCTTTTCGTAGCGCGCGGCCGTATCCGGCGTGACCGAGGTTATCGCCAACTCGCCGGCCTCGAAGGCGAGTTCGGCTGCCTTGTCCTCCTCGACGTCGACAATGTGCACTTCGGCGAAGACGGGCTTGGTGCCCGTCCATTTCGGGTCCGCCTTCAGCACGACCTTCTGCTTGGGCGCCCACTCCGTCATCGTGTAGGGGCCGCATTGGACCGGCAGCTCCGTCGTGAACTTTTCGTCTTTCAGCTTGGATACCGCGGCTTTTGACAGGATGCTTCCCGATTCCGAGGCCACGCCGATCAGAAAGACGGCGACATACGGCGACTTCAGCACAATGACGCCGCTGTACTTGTCGGTGACGTCGACATGATCCAGCGTCGGCCATCGGCTGTTCCAGTCGGACTTCAGCATGCGCTCGAACGAATATTTGACGTCCTCGGCGGTCATCTCGCCGTAGTCACCGCTCCACATGAAACCGGGCTTCAGTTTGAAGGCAATGTGGAGATCGTCGGTCTGCTCGATCTTCTCGACATATTCCGACGGCGCCCACCCAAAGTTTCCGGCGGCGTCATGAGTGGGCACCGCCAAGCGCGGCAGCGTGGCGTAGATGACGGTGGTCTCGGGGCCGCCGATCATATAGCCGGGGTCGAGCACCTGGATATCGCCGCGCCCGCGTATCTTCAGGACATCGCCCTCGGCCCAGGCCGCCGCCGGATTGATGCCGAGGGTGGCCAGCGCGCTCATGATGGCCGAGCTGGCGACGAATTGACGACGACCGACTTCGAACTCGCTCATGCGTTTCTCCCTGATCTTGGCTTCCGCGTCTGCGCGGACCGGTTCTTTGACACTGGCGGCAAATCTAGAACAATTCCATGGCATGTGCCTACCCCTGATGTGGTCGCACCTAGGGCAATCGCTTGAATCGGAGGAATCGGCGGGAGTAATAGGAGTCTCCATGTTGTGGGGGTTCCGATGTCGGAAAG
>JBGPEQ010000307.1:0-5447 GCA_041482855.1 Dongiaceae bacterium
CGACCGGCGCCGTCCCCGAACATGCCGGCCCTGGAGCCGGACGCCGGCAGCGAATCCGCGAGCTTTGCGGCAACGCTCGCCAACTCGGCGGCGCAGTCCGGCCGGCGCAAGACCGAGCGCACGCGCCTCCGGCTGCTGGCGGCCATCGCCGCGCGCCTGGCCTCCGGCGTCGAGACGGCCGGCCTGCGGGTGGGCGATGTCGCGGCCACGGCCGGCGTCGCCCACGGCACCTTCTACCGCTACTTTCGCGACCTCCCGGCGGCGATCGAGGCGGTGCTTGCCGACTTCGTCCAATTCCAGCGCGCCGGCCTGGCGCGGGTGCGGGAGGGCGCGCCGGGCTCACCGACGCGGGTGCGGGCCGCCACCCTGGCCTACATCCGGATGTTCCGCGCCAACGCCGGCCTGATGCGCTGCCTGATGGGTCTCGGAAACGAGATGGCCGCCTTCCGCGAGCGCTTCCACGCCCTGAACCGCGACTGGAACGGGCGGGTCGCCGCCGCGATCGCCCGTCGCCGCGCAGAGTTATCCGGCGCAGCACCCGTCGCGCCCGCGGCGATGCTTCCCACCGCCTATGCGCTCGACGGCATGATCGACGAGTTCCTGACGCAGCTCTACCTGCGCCGCGACCCGGCCCTTGCCGCGTTGGCCGAGGACGAAGCGGCGGTCGCCGATCTGCTGTCGGACCTGTGGTGCCGTGGCGCCTATGGCGACGCGCCTGAGGCGCTCGCATAGCTCAAAGGCGGGGATCGATCGGCTCGCTCTCGAGCGCCAGCACACCGAAAACGCATTCATGCACGCGCCGCAGCGGCTCGCGCCGGACGAAGCGCTGCAGCCCCTCCACGCCGAGCGCGAATTCACGCAACGCCAGGGCGCGCTTGCCGCCGAGGCCGCGCTGCCGCAGCCGCTCGATATGCTCGGGCATGGTGTAGTCCGGCCCGTAGATGATGCGCAGATATTCGCGCCCCCGGCATTTCAGCGCCGGCTGTACGAGTCCCTTCGGTCCCTTGGCGACGAAATCGAGCGGCTTCACGACGATGCCCTCGCCGCCGGCTCCCGTCAGCTCTTCCCACCATGCGATCGCGGCGCTCCTGTCCGCGGCGCTGTCGAGCGCGACGAGGCGATGCGTCGTCGCCACGAGCAACCGCGGATCGGCGGCGCAGACCTCGGCCAGCGCACTCATGTGCCAGCCATGCGACTTGTCGATATGCACGGCCCCTTCGCTGGCCAACAGGTGGAAAGGCGCCAGCTTGAGATCGTCGATGTCCGCGACCGGCCAGACATAGTGCTCGTAGGCCTGGGCATAGGCCTCGGCGTTGCGGGAACGGACGGCAAGCCGATCGAGCAACGCACCCGCATCGAGGCCGCGGGCGACGGCCTGACTGACGACATCGGCGGCCGCACGCGTCGCCGTCCCGGCGGCAACGCCGACCGGCTGGTACTGTTCGGCAATGAGACTGTGCGCCTTGGCCGACCACGGCATCAGCTCCGCATCGACGCAGGCCCATTCCGTTTCGAACTTCTGCCAGAAGCTCGTTGCCGAAAAGGCTCCAACCAGGCGCTCCAGCAGCGCGCGCTCCAGCGCGTCATCGCCGAAGAACGGCCGACCTGTCCGCGTATAGATACGGCCGATCCGATCGTCGGCCGTCCCGAAGCGGCGCCGCGCGGCCGCCTCATCGCGCGCGATGACGATTACCGCACGGCTGCCCATATGTTTTTCTTCCGCCACGATCGTGCTCACTCCGGCGCGCTCGAAATAGGCAAGGGCATCCTCGGGATGTTCCAACAGGCCGTCGCGCTTCGACGTCTCCGACGGCGACATGGTCGGCGGCAGGTAGATGAGCCAGCGCGGGTCGACGGCAAACCGGCTGATCACCTCCAGGGCCGCCGCCGCATTCTCGGCCTCGATGCGGACATGGCCCATGAGCGCGGTCGTGATCGTGCGCTTGCCCGAGACGTCCTCGATGTCGAGCATCGTGTCGGCCGCCTGCTGCGCCGTCCGCTCGGCCGCCGCCGGCGCCAGCGGCCGCACCGGCTCGCAATGGACCCGCAGGGCCGGCACTTCCACGAGCTCGAGCTCGGGATAGCGCAGGGCGGTCAGCTTGCCGCCGAACACGCAGCCGGTATCGATGCAGATCGTGCGGTTCACCCATTCCGCCGTCGGCGTCGGCACATGACCGTAGACCACCATCGCCTTGCCGCGATACTCCGCCGCCCAGTTGAAGCGCACGGGCAGGCCGAACTCGTCGGTCTCGCCGGTGGTCTCGCCATAGAGCGCGAAGGAACGCACGGCGCCCGATCCGCGCCCGTGCATCTCTTCCTTGAGTCCGGCATGGGCGATGACGAGCTTGCCGTCATCGAGCCAGTAGTGGCTGCGCAGCCCGTCGATGAAGGTTCGGGCCTCCACGACGAAGCCGCGCCTCTCGGCATCCGGCAGCGCGTCGATCTGTGCCAGCGTCTCGACCAGCCCGTGCGTCAGCTTCACGTCGCGGCCATTGAATTTCCGCAGCAGGCGCTGCTCGTGATTCCCCTGCACGCACAGCGCCGCGCCGGCCGCGACCATGTCCATTACCAGCCGCAACACCTCCGGCGACATCGGTCCGCGGTCGACGAGATCGCCGACGAAAATGATGCGGCGGCCCTCCGGATGGCGCCACACACGCTGGCCGTTGTCGCCGCTCCGCGCATAGCCCAACCGTTCAAGCAGCGTGCAAAGCTCGTCGAAGCAGCCATGCACGTCGCCGATGATGTCGAACGGCCCATGGTCGACGCGACGGTCGGTGTAGAGCGGTTCGCGGACGATCGTCGCGCTATCGACCGCTTCGACCGAGGACAACGTGAAGACATGCCGGAAGCCTTCCCGCTGCAGGCCGCGCAGCGACCTGCGCAGGAGCCGCACCTGATTGCGCACGACCTGGGCGCCGAATTGGCGATCGGCCCGCTCCTTGTTGCGGGCGATGCAGATCTCCTCCGGAATATCGATCACGATCGTCACGGGGAGGGCGTGATATCGGCGCGCAAGCTCGACAAAATGCTTGCGATCTTCGGGGCGGACGTTGGTGGCGTCTACGACGGCCAGCCGGCGGCTCGCCAGGCGCTTGCCGGCGATGAAATGCAGCACCTCGAACGCGTCCTTGGTGGCATCCTGATCGGTCTCATTGTCCGAGACCCAGCCGCGGCAGCGGTCGGAGGAAAGCACTTCCGTCGGCGCGAAATGCCGCGCCGCAAAGCTCGACTTACCCGAGCCGGTGGCGCCGATCAGTACGACCAGCGAAAAATCGGGAATTTTCAGCTGCATGTGAAGATCCCCATCTGCGTGGGCGACCCGAGAACCGGGTCCGCCTCGCCGATGCCTTCGAAGCGCACCGTGTAGCCGAAGCGCTCGGCGACGGCGCGCGCCCAGGCTTCGAATTCTGCGCGCGTCCACTCGAAGCGATGATCGCTGTGGCGCAGCTCTTTTCCGTGCAGCGCCTCGAAGCGGGCGTTGTATTCGACGTTCGGCGTCGTCAGCACGATCGTCTTCGGCCGCGCCGCGCCGAACAGGGCTTCGGCGAAGGCATCGAGCAGCGGCGGATCGATATGCTCGATGACCTCGACGACCGCCGCCGCGTCGAAGCCGGACAGGCGCTTGTCGCGATAGGTGAGGGCGCCCTGGAGCAGGGTCACACGGTCGCGCTGGCGCTCCGGCAGGCGATCGAGACGGAGGCGGTCGCGCGCCATCTCGAGGTCGCGGGTCGCGGCGTCCACGCCGACGATCCGCTCGAATTGCCGCTCGCCCAGCAGCTCGCGGATCAGGCGGCCGGCGCCGCAGCCGAGATCGAGCACGCTGCGCGCGCCCGCTTCCCGCAGGACTTGCACCACGCGCTCCATCCGCTGATCATTCAGCCGCAGCGGCTGTTCCAGGGTCTCCAGCGCCGGCGTCGCCGTCTCGTCGTCAGCAGTTGCCGCCGTATCGTCAAGCTCGGCCAGCCGCTCCAGGGCGAGGCGGGCCAACCGCCGGCCATGCTTGAGATAGCGCCGCGTGATCAGTTCCCGCTCCGGATGCTGGGGCAGCCAGCCCTCGCCCTTACGCAGCAGTTTTTCGATCTCGTCATCGCCGATCCAGTAGTGCTTCTCGTCATCGAGCACAGGGATGAGGACGTAGAGATGCGTCAGGAGCTGCGCCAGCGGCACAGTGCCGCTGACGGTGACGTCCCAATAACGCGAGGGTTCGCCGTGGCGGTCGAGGATCGGCGATCCCGCGACCTCGTAGCCGAGCGGCGCGAACAACCGAACGGCGAGCTCCAATCCGCTGCGGCAGTCGAGCGGCACGATGCGGGCGGCGAGCGGGATGGCTTGCGCCGCCAGGTCGCCCCGTGCTTCCGAACGGCCGCCCATCGCCGAGCCGAACACCCGCGACAGCGCGACGCTCAGGAACGACGAAGCCGCATAGGGCCGATCGTTGACGTATTGCGTCAGCAGCCCGCCCTCGGACCCGCCGCCCTCGCGCCGCCGTCCCCGCACGAGGGCGATGGGATCGATGTCCAGGATCAGCGCCGCCGTGCAACGCTCTTCCGTCGCCTCGGGATAGAGCACATGCGCCGTGCCGAAGCCGACATCGAAGCTCTGCGGCCGCTCCGGATGCTTGCGCAGCAGAAAACCGAGATCGGTCGCCGGACGGTGGGTCGTGGTCAACGTGAGCAGCATCGGATGGCTCTATCCCGTGTGGGCACTCGACGACGTCGATGCCGGCAAGGCAATTCCGCGCGATGGAACCCGGCGATTGCCTCGATCAGGCCGACAATATTCTCATTCGGCCGCAGCAGAAGTCTTATCGGCGGACGCGAAAAGCCATATGATCGACTTCGCAAGCGCCCACCAAGTTTGTGCTGGCGCCTCGGGGGATCATGGACGCCGTTCGCCTAGTCCGCGACTTGAATCATGCTCAGGTCGAGGGAGATATCGTCGATCGGGATCACGCCGAGTATGACAAGTCGCGGCGGGTCTGGAATGCGATGGCCGACCGCCGCCCGGCCGCCATCGTGCGGGCGCGCAGCGTCGCCGACGTCGAGAAGGTCGTCGCCGCGGCGGCCGAGCATGGCGCTCTGCTCGCGGTTCGCGGCGGCGGGCACAGCATTCCCGGGCTATCGACATGCGACGGCGGCATCGTGCTCGATCTGTCGGCGATGAACGCGGTCGCTGTCGACCGATCCGCAAGCCGCGCCGAAGCCCTGGGCGGCGCTCTCCTCGGTGATCTCGACAGGGCGGGCGTGCCGGCCGGGCTCGTGGTGCCGGCGGGTGTCGTATCTCACACAGGCGTGGCCGGGCTGACGCTGGGCGGCGGCATGGGGTGGCTCAGCCGCCGGTTCGGGCTGACCATCGACAGCCTGCTCGCCGCAGACATCGTCACCGCCGATGGCCGGTCGCACCGAATCAGTGCCGAGGCTGAACCCGATCTCTTCTGGGCCATC
>JBGPEQ010000308.1:0-5442 GCA_041482855.1 Dongiaceae bacterium
CGTCTCCGGCAGCACGCAGACGACGTAGTCGCAAGGGCCGAGGCAGTGCGCGAGCTGATCGCGGCCGTGGTAGCAGACGACTCCCGGCAGATCATGCGGGCTGCGGGACCATCCGTTCACGTGGTAGCCGAGGTTGATGAACGCCTGCGCGAAGCGCTGGCCGATCGAGCCGAGCCCGAGCACGGCGACCCGCACCTCGCTCGGGAAGGGCGCGATGTGGATTTCCCAGCGCCGCTCCGTCTGCTGTCGTCGGTAGGTCGCCTGCGCGCGCCGGTGGCTGAGCAGATACAACAGCACGTACTCGACCATGTAGCCGATGATGCCCGGATCCTTGAGTCGCATCACCGGAACACCCTTGGGCAAGTCGGGTCGCTGGAGAAAATCGTTGGCGCCATGGCCGAGATAGACGATGCAGCCGAGATTGGGCATGCGCTGGAAGATGCCGGATGGCACAAGGTTGAAATCGAACGCCGCCAAGCGGACCTGCCGCTCGTCGCCGAGCGCGGGCCAGACGCGGAAGTCGAGGTCGGGAATCGCCGCCGTCATCTCGCGCCGCCAAAGCTCGGCGTCTTCCAGATTGCTGATGAGGGCGAGGGCCACGGCTTGCACTCAGCGTTCGGTCGCGGCCACCGGCGCCGGCGCGGCGGCGACGCGGACCACGATCCACAAACCGACGAGGATGATGGCACCGCCGATCAGAACACGCGCCGTCAGCGCTTCGCCGAGCGCCAGGGTGCCCGTGATCACGCCGGCGATCGGCATCAGCAGGATGAACGGCGTCACCTGGTCGACGCGATATTTCGCGAGCACCTGATACCAGGCGGAATAAGCGAGGAGATAGCCGAGGAGGAACACCACGGCGAGTGCGCCCCAATCCGCGGATGTCGCCGTCTGCACCGATTCCCACTGGCCGCTCTCGAACAGCAGCGATCCCGCCAGCGCCAGCGGCGCCGAGACCAGCCCGATCATGCCGGTCGTCGTCGGCCCGTCGTCGCGGCCGAAGGTGCGGATCAGCGCCTGGGCCGCCGCCCACACCAGCGCCCCCAGGACGACCAGGAGCAGCGACGGATAGTCGCTCGTGGCCTCCGGGGCTCCCGCGATCAGCGCCACGCCGCCGATGGCAATGGCGATACCGACGAGACGGGCAGCGCTCAGCCGCTCCTTGCCGATGACCCCGGCGCAGAGCACGGCGAACGGCACTTGCGACTGCACGACCAGCACGGCCGTGGACGCCGGCAAATGCGAAAGGCCGGAGAAGATGAGGATGCTCTGCACCGCGCCGCCGCAGGCACCGATGACGAGCATGGCCCATAGCGGCGTGCGCAGACGGCGCCAGCGTCCGATCAGCAAGAAGGTGGTGGCGACGTAGATCATCACCATCATCAGCATCGGCGGAAACTGCGCCAGCGCCGGCTTCGCGAAGGTGAAACCGACGCCCCACAGGATCGGCGCCGCCAGGGCCAGGGCGATGTCGCGCGGCTTCACGTCAATCCTCGATGCTTGCAGATTGCCCCAAGAGTCAGTCCGGCAGCAGGTCGAGCATCTGAACGGCGCCGCGGGCGACCGTCAAGGCCGCCAGCAGGACGAGGATGCGCAGCACCCAGCGGCGGAAGTTCTCGGGATTGGCCCGCTTGAAACTGCGCGCGCCGAGCCAGACTCCGGCCAGCAGCGGCGGCAGGAAGGTCAGGAAGCGCCAGAGCGTCGCCCAGGTCATGAGATCGGCCTGGGCTTGAAACGCCAGCCCGATGCTGTCGGTGCCCAGGAAGTAGGCGATGACGGAGGCACGGCCGATGGCGACGCCGGCCGGCGAGCTGAAGAAGAACAGGATCACCGGCGGGCCGCCGATGCCGAAGGCGCCGTTCAACAGGCCCGATGCCGCGCCGGTCGCCACGGTGGCGACCGGGCCCGGCATGGTCTTGAGGGCGAAGCCCCGCCACAGCATGGCGACCACGGCGATCACGAAGACGGAGATCGCGATCCGCATGGGCGCCGCGGGCAGGTGCGCCAGCAGCTGCACGCCGATCGGCGTGGCCACGGCGCAGCCGAGCAGCAGCAGGCCGATCGCGCGCCAATGGATGTCGCGCCAGATGCCCGGCAGCAGATGCAGGCTGGCCGCGATCTCCAGCATGAAGATCGAGGGCACGATCTCCGCCGGCGGCAGCGCCAGCGACAGCGCGGTGATCGCCAGCAGCGAGAAGCCGAAGCCGCTATAGCCGCGCACGATGGCGGCGCCGAAGACGCAGGCGATGCTGTAGGCGGTGATCCAGAGATTCATGACGTCAGCATCGGTATCGCACGCACTGGCGCGAAGCGCCAGACCGGCCGCTGGGCTTGTGCCAGCGGCGCTACCCTTGGCGACGTGCCCGTCCGTCGAATGCGACAGCAGACTCGGACCGACAAACAGGAGTAGAATTGTAAGCATGTCGTCCTAGGGGCGCTGATGGCCGACGACAAGCCAGGACGCACCGTGATCACCCTCGAGGCAGTCCTGCCGCCGAGGCCCACGACGCCTGTCCTGACGTCGTCGACGCTGCCCTGCATCAAGGGCAGCGGCCACCGCAACTATTCGTGCCCTGGCTGCAGGAGGATCATTCTCGAGGGCGTTGAGTCGGACCAGATTGAAAAGAGCGCGATTTTCAGGTGTCCTCAATGCGGCACCCATTCTCGACTGCCCTTCGGCCGCTGATTTCCTTAACCAGGCTCTGCGAAGATCGCCTCAAATTAAGCGAAATTCCTAGGGGGTCTTTAACGTCTCATTGACAATATCGGACCGCGGAAGAGCCATGGCCGGCTCTTTCGATCCCGCAGCCCCACGTTCCCGGCGAAAGGAGCGTCACCAAAGATGGAAAGTCGCATCCCCACCCTGATCGCTCTGGTGGCATGGTCCGAGCTGATGTGGGTGCTCGTGCTCAAAGTGTGATTCGCCGCCGACTCCGGCGATACCGGCTGCCCGGATCGGGCAGCAGGCGATACGCTTGCGTGATGTTGTCCTAGGCCTTGAAGAATGGTGCCGGGTGTCCGGATTGAACGGACGACCTACCGCTTACAAGGCGGATTTTGACTCTGTGGCAAGCTCGGCAAGCTTGGTAAGCTAGGCAGCAGTGTTCCAATGCCGCCGATAGTGCTGATTACCACAGCACCGCCCGGACTGACCGTCGCCAGCCGCATCCTGCCCCACGGGCTACTCGCTGGCCGAAAAATCCAGGAGCGGAAAAAGTTGCCGAAGTTGGGGCAAGCATCACGCCGCCGCCGAGACCTGCTGTTTTGCGGCCTACGCTGGCGATCAATTGCCGCCGGCTGTGCTAACCTGTCGGTGATGCAGCCCTCTTAGATCGCAGAGTCGTTCTGTAGTAGCCAACGATCCGGCCAGATCAATTGGAGCCCCATCTCTCGGCGCTCGAACGCAAACTTGACTATGAAATCGCAGCCTCTGTCGGTAATCTGGCCGTCAGTGAAGTAGAGTTTGTATGAGCCCGTCAGATAGGTAGCCAGGGTCGTGACACCTGTGAGCGTTCGCGCCTCGGCGACGGCTGCTTTGAAGTACGGGCGGCATAGGTTGTCAACGTCGACCTCAGCACGCGAAACAGGGACACCTACTCCGAACGCAAGAAGAGCGATTGGCAAGATTCTTCGTATTGTCATCTTCGTTGCCTCTTGATCGCACCATTCTCAGCATAGCGATTGTGCTAAGCCTTCGCCGTTGTCGTGAATGTGAGCTAGATCACAAGTGTGACGTTAAGGTCGCAAGTACGCGCGTCGGGTCGACGCTTATGTCGCCATGCCGGACGGCTGGAACGTCCACTACCTCCCACGGGGATCGGGGTGGACGGCGCAGGAACGCAACCAACGGGTGAGGGCGGCGCTTGTGTCGCTCAGCCGCAGTTTCGATGGCCTCTTGGACGCGGTGCAATTTCTCAACCGCAAGGACCACGATCTCGGCAACGCCGTCAATGCGATCAACGACAACATCGACATAACCGGGGACGCTCTTGTGCGTCTCGGCATCATCAAGGACTGGCAGTGAAGCGTTGAACTTGGGGCGCAGCGCGGTTGCCGCACGGCCGCGTTCGCCTTCAAAGTAGCCCCGGCCACTTTGATCCATTGTCCAATATTCCCCACTGCCCGCCGCGTCCGGTGGCGCGCCATTCTGTTCCTGCGGCAAATGGGCTCGGAAGCCCTCAAGGGCTGCAGGCGAAGATGGCGCCAGCGATTCCACAAACCGCGAGGTAGATGGCGGCCCATAACCTGATCGCCGGCCGCTGTATCACATCCCAAGTCACGCGGCCCTGCGTCAGCTGGGTCGCCAGGACGATTGTACCGGCGCCGATGGCCACGCCGATGAAAAAACCTGCGATGGCGAAAGGAACCCTGTCCATGGATGAGAGCTTACACGCGAGAAGGGCCGCCGTCTGCATCTCCGGGCCGCCCATGCGCAAGTCGGCACCGGACGCTCGGGGGAAAAAATTACCCTCGACGGAGATCGCGCTGTACGGCCTGCCTGCGGATGATTTCTCACCCGAAAGAGGCTGTTACCCCACCTGTTACCCCGGCTGCCAAGAGTTGAAACATTCTTTCGCGCTATGCCACGTAAGTCTTTGAAATATGGTGCCGGGTGTCCGGATTGAACGGACGACCTACCGCTTACAAGGCGGTTGCTCTACCACTGAGCTAACCCGGCCCAGGCTCGGAAAAGGGGGTCGCCGCCGGCGCCGCGCGCGGAGTATCATTCGCTCGCCGCCGGGAGGCAATACCGAAGGGAGTCCGCCATGGCCAGCACGTTTCGCGTCGCCTGCGTCCACAATTGCGCCGAGCGCGAGATGGCGCCGTCGATCGCGGCGCTGACGAAGCTGATCCGGGCCGCCGCCAAGGACGGCGCCGAGCTGATCCAGCTGCCGGAGATGGCGACCATGCTGGAGCCGCGCAACGAGCTGGTCGTACAGAAGGCGAAACCGGAGGCCGACGATCCCGGCCTCGCCGCCTGCCGCGCGCTGGCCGCCGAGACTGCCGCCTGGATCCTCATCGGCTCCCTGCTGATCAAGGAACCCGGCGCCGGCAAGGTGGTAAACCGTTCCTACCTGCTCGACAACAACGGCGCCATCGTCGCCCGCTACGACAAGCTGCACCTGTTCGACGTCGACCTGCCGAGCGGCGAGCAGTACCGCGAATCCGCGACCGTGAAGGCCGGCGACCGCGCCGTGCTGGCGCCGTCGCCCTGGGGCCTGATCGGCCTCTCCGTCTGCTACGACCTGCGCTTCGCCTATCTCTACCGCGCCCTGGCGCAAGGCGGCGCCAGCTATCTCAGCATCCCCGCCGCCTTCACCTACACGACGGGCAAGGCACACTGGCACGTGCTGGTGCGCGCCCGCGCCATCGAGACCGGCTCCTACGTGTTCGCCGCCAACCAGGGCGGCACCCATGCCGAGGGCCGCCGCACCTGGGGCC
>JBGPEQ010000309.1:0-5437 GCA_041482855.1 Dongiaceae bacterium
GACGATCTCCCGGAGCGGCGCGTTCGCGCCCGCGGCCGGCATGAAATCCGCCTCGATGGTTGCTTCCGCCTGCTCGACCGCCGCCGGCCCCGTGTTCGGCTGCCGCGCGGCGCGCGCCTTCGCGATGAGGTCGTCCGCCGCCGCCATGTGATCGGGGACCTCGTCGCCCAGCGCGGCCTTCTCTTCCGCCGACAGCGGCTTGACCGGCCCGATGTTGCTGATGACCCTACCGGAGCCGTTGAGGGTCACCCGGCCGGCATAGGCTTGGCCGAGATAGGGGTTGCGCGAGTGGTAATACTGGGTGGCGACGCCCCAATCGCCGGTCTCGCTCTTCAGTTCGTTGAGGAACCTGGCGGCGTAGGCGACGTTGGTGGCGGGATCGAAGGCGGCGTCGAGCGAGGCGAAGGCGTCGGGATGGTAGTAGAGGTCGACCTGCATGCAGCCGACGTCGATGACGCCGATGCCCTGGGCCTGCAGTTCCTGCACGAAGGCGATGGCGTCCTTCTTCGTCTCGAAGTAGTAGCCCCGCCCCTCGGCATTGACCGTCCAGGGCCAGGGCACGCGGCGGCCGTCGGCGGTCACGCGGCCGGATTCCGTGAAGCCGATCGCCCTCAGCAAGCCCTCGGGAATCGCCTGCGACTTCTCCGCGCTTTTGATGAGGCCGAGGCAGGCGCTGGCCTCGTCCTTCGCCGACGCGCTCGCCGGCGGCGCTGCCGAGAGGGCGCAGGCCAGGGCGGCCGCCCCAAACAACGCGGCCGTGCCGGCACGCGCGCGGCGCGCGCGGTCGATCATTTCATGGAGCATGCGCTGTCCGACCCCTCGCCTTAGTTTTTTTGTCGCGCGACAGGAACGGGCGGTATCCCGCCACTTCCACCCGGCCGGCACCATACCCGATTTGGCCTCGCAGGTCGAGCGCGACCCTTGGTTAACTTTCGAAACCGCGGGCGATCGCGGATCGACGGCGGCGATCATCCTGCTATGCTGGTTCTCGTGGCAGCAGGCGGATAAGGGGGACCGACGATGGCCGGCCATGCGGTCGTCTTTCGCCCCGCCGAGGAACGGGCGCGCGCGGCGACACTCTTCCTGTGGGTGTCGATCGTCAGTTCCACGCTGCTGACGGGAGTCGCCGTCTGGGACTTTTATTTGTGGGGCAGCGTCGGAACCGGTATCGACGTATGGCTGGAGGACATCCTGCCCACCGATCGCATCTCGCTGCTGCTCGGCCGCCTCGATTTCGCGATATTCCTCGGCACGGCCATCGCTTTCCTGCTGTGGTTTCATCGCGTGGCGGCCAATCTGCTTGCCCTCGGGATCGCGGACGCGCGATTGTCGCCGGGCTGGGCGGTCGCGTGGTGGTTCGTTCCGGTGATGTCTTTCTTTCGGCCCTATCAGGTCGCGCTGGATATCTGGCAGGCCAGCGATCCCGCGGCGACGGCCGCGTATTGGCGCATGCGTCCCGTGACGCCTCTGCTCAATCGGTGGTGGGGCTACTTCGTCGCCTCGATCGTGGTCGAATGGATGGCATTCTGTACCTGGACGAGAATCGATGACGAGACTGAAGCCTTCCTGCATCAAGGCGTGTCCCTGCTCGATGGTGCCGCCGCCGTCCTGAAGGTCGTCGGCGCCTGGCTGGCGATCCGCGTCGTCGCCGAGATCCAACGCCGCCAGAACGATCGGGCCCGGCTGGTCGCCTTCACATGATGGCACGACCGAATCGGCTGCGGCCCGCCGCTTACTTCTCCATCGGCCTCGGCATCATCGCTGCGGCGGCGCTCACTCTTCTCGCGATGGGCCAGCCGCTCATCTGCCGTTGCGGCACCGTGAAGCTGTGGCAGGGCGACATCATGGGCGCGGAGAACTCGCAGCAGCTCATCGACTGGTATTCGCCCTCGCACCTGATCCACGGCTTGCTCTTCTACGGGCTGCTGTGGCTGGTCGCGCGGCGTCGGCCGCGCGGTCTGCGCGCGCTGATCGCGCTGCTGATCGAGTGCGGGTGGGAGATCCTCGAGAACTCCCCGATCATCATCGACCGCTACCGCGAGGCCACCATCTCGCTCGGCTATCGCGGCGACAGCGTCATCAACTCGGTCAGCGACATCACGTTCATGCTGGTCGGCTTCGCGCTGGCGGCGCGCCTGCCGGTCGCGGTCTCCATCATCCTCGCGATCGCCCTCGAGCTCGGGGTCGCCTACATGATCCGCGACAATCTCACCCTCAACATCATCATGCTGATATGGCCGCTGGAAGCCATCAAGACGTGGCAGGCCGGCGGTTGAGGACAGGCGAGCAGCGCTTCCTTCGCTGCTGACAAGGGTTGATTTATCGGTCATCGTCTCCGGTACAATACTCGGAGAATACATCATGCTTCAGCACCGCATCCGCCCGAACACCGATCTCGTTGCCGCTGCGGCCGAGGCCGAGGCGCGCTACGTCGCCGCCAATCCCGGGAGCGCGGAGCGGCACCGGCGGGCGGGCGAATCCATGCCCGGCGGCAATACCCGGACGGTGCTGCATTTTTCGCCCTTCCCGCTCACCATCGTCGGCGGCGAGGGTTGTCGGCTGCGCGATCTCGATGGCCACTCCTACGCCGACTTTCTGGGCGAATACACGGCCGGGCTCTATGGCCACTCCAACCCGGTCATCCAGGCCGCCATCAAGAAGGCGGTCGATGACGGCATTGCGCTGGGCGGGCCCAATCCGTACGAGGCCGAGCTGGCGGCCGAGTTGTGCCGGCGCTTCCCGTCGGTCGAGCGCGTGCGCTTCTGCAATTCCGGCACGGAGAGCAACCTGTTCGCCTTCTCGACCGCGCGGCTGGTCACGGGCCGGCCGGCGATCATGGTGTTCCACGGCGCCTATCACGGCGGCGTCTTCTATTTCGGCCAGCACAAGACCGAGATCAACGCGCCCTTCCCCTGGATCTACGCCGACTACAACGACATCGAGGGGTCGCTGGCGCTGATCGAGAAGCATGCGCAGGAACTGGCGGCTGTCGCCGTCGAGCCGATGATGGGCGGCGGCGGCGGCATTCCCGCGACGCGCGAATTCCCCCAGGCCTTGCGCGACGCCTGCACGAAGCACGGAATCGTGCTTATCTTCGACGAGGTCATGACCTCGCGGCTCTCCTCCGGCGGGCTGCAGAAGCTAACGGGCGTGACGCCAGACATGACCAGCTTAGGCAAGTATCTCGGCGGCGGCGCCAGCTTCGGCGCCTTCGGCGGGCGGGCCGAGCTGATGGCGCGCTACGACCCCAGCCGCGCCGACGCCGTTTCCCACGCCGGCACCTTCAACAACAACGTCATCTCCATGGCCGCCGGCCTCGCGGGCCTGCGCGAACTCTACACGCCGGAGGCCGCGGACCGCCTCAATGGCGCCGGCGATCGCCTGCGCGAGCGCCTCAACGCGCTCGCCGCGAAGCATGGCGCCCCCATGCAGGTGCTGGGCGTCGGCTCGATCATGGCCGTGCATTTCCACCGCGGCGCGATCGGCAAGGCGCAGGACCTGTGGCCGAAGGACGCGGCAGCAGCAGCCAAGTACGGCGCGCTGCAGAAGCTGTTCCATCTCGATCTCATCGAGCACGGCCAGTACATGGCGCGCCGCGGCTTCGTCAGCCTGTCGCTGCCGATGACTGCGAGCGATATCGACGGCTTCGCCGCGGCGGTCGAGGAATTCCTCACCGTCCGCGGCCCGGTGGTGAGCGCGGCTATCGATTGAGCTCGATCGAGTCGAGCGCGGCCGATAGAGCGTCGCCGCCGCCCTCCGGCTCGCTGCCCATCATGATCGCGACCGCCAGTCCGATGGCCGAGGTGATCGGCGTGTGATCGGCGCTGCCGCCCGCGCGCAGGTCCATCACGAGGGTCGGACAGCAGAACAAGGCGCAGCGGACGATCCGCCGCCATTCTGCCGCCAGCCAGCCGCGCTTCCCGAGCGCCGCCAGCAGCGGTTGCCAGGCCAGGGCGATTTTGGACTCGAGGAATGCCACGCGCAGCGGCGACAGCCGCCAATCGGTTCGCACGTCGATGATGTCGCCGGTCGCCGTCACCGCCGCCTTGAAACGTCGATCCGCGATCGGCGCATCGTAGAGCCAGAGCGGGCGGGCGAAGATGTTGTGGAAGGTCGCCTTGATCTCCGCCAGCAGCGCCGGGATATGCCGGCCGGCGAAGGCCGGATCGAAGAAGACGAGGCGATGGCCGCCATCGGCCGGCTCGGCCCAGACATTGGCGTTGTGGGCATCGCCATGGGCGACCACCGCGCCATGACCGGCGAGCCGCGCCGGCTGCAAGCGCTCGCGGCTCTCCTCGAACAGTTCACGAAGCGTGCGGCCATAGTCCACGCCGTTGATGCGCCAGCGCCGGTCCGCGAGGTCGCGCCACTGCAGCGTGGCGCCGGGGAAGCGGAAGACCTGGTCGACATAGAAGCGGCGGACGCGGCCGCCGAGTTCCTGCTCGTGCCCGGGATCGATCAGGCGCGCATGGAACAGGCGATGGATCGACTCGGCTTCGACCTCGGCCGCGTCGGTCGCATGCAGGGTCGCCAGGTAGCGCTCGCCGATGAGGCGATCGAGGGTGCGCTGCGCATCGACGAGCGGCGCAGCGTCGCCATCGCCCAGTTCGACGGCGCGGCAGAGGTCGGCGAAGCGCGGCTCGCTGCGGCGGCGATAGAGCAGGATCTGGCGGCCGACTTCGCCGGACGAATGGAGCGGCAGATCGACCGGGAAGCCGGCATCGCGCAGCACTTCGGCCCGATAATATTCGCCGACCGTGTCGCTCTCGCCCTCCTCCTGGTGGAACTTGAAGAAAAAGGCGCGGCCGTCGCGCGTCGTGACGAAGCCGTTGAGCGAGTTGAGGCTGTAGCGGTCGCGGTTGATCTCGACGGCGGCCACCGGCAGGTCGAAGGTGGCGGCGATCAGGCCGGCAATCACGGCTTCTGCTTCGCGCCAGCGCTCTTCACGCACGAGGCGGCGCGCCTCAGCAGTGGCATTGCCAGTGGGATTGTGGGGCGGGTTGCGGTCGGTCATTGTGGCGCCGGATCGGGGAAAGCGCCGCTTCTATACAGGGCGCGACCGCGCCCCGAAACCCCGGGAAATCGGAGCCGCATGACCAATCCCTCGTTCTCGCTCAGCGGCCGCAAGGCGCTGGTGACCGGCGCCAGCCGCGGCATCGGCGAGGCGCTCGCCGTCGGCCTGGCGAACGCCGGCGCGGACGTGGCGGTGGCGGCGCGCGAGTTGTCATCGCTGGCGGCGGCCGAGGCCGCGATCTCTGCCGCCCGACGCAAGTCCGTCGCCATCGCCATCGACGTGCGCGATGCGGGCACGATCCGAGCCGGCGTGGAAAAGGCGGCGCAGGCGCTCGGCGGCCTCGACATCCTCGTCAACAATGCCGGTATAGAGGAGGTGCGCGATTCGCTGGCGGTCGACGAGGCGCTGTGGGACCGCATCGTC
>JBGPEQ010000310.1:0-5412 GCA_041482855.1 Dongiaceae bacterium
ATCCTGGGCGAGCAGGTGGGAGTACGCCGCTGGATCGCCGTCATCATCGGCTTTGCCAGCGTCCTCCTCATCATCCGTCCGGGCTTCGGCATGGTGCATTGGGCCATGAGCCTGCCTTTGCTCACCGCAGCCTGCTTCTCGCTCTATCAGATCACGACCCGCATCCTCAGCCGCAGCGACGGCACCCCCACCACCTACTTCTTTTCCGCCACGGTCGGCCTCGCCGTAACCACCGCCTGCCTGCCTTCGCTGTGGGTGACGCCCGATCTCTGGGGCTGGGTGAGCCTCGTCTTCCTCGGCGCCGCCGGCGGCTTCTCCCACTACCTGCTCATCCGCGCCTTCGCCATTGCGCCCGCCTCCCTGCTGGCGCCATTCGCCTATGCCCAGCTGATCTGGTCGATCGCGATCGGCTATCTCTGGTTCGGCGATTTTC
Organism: Dongiaceae bacterium; assembly: GCA_041482855.1. Lineage (GTDB taxonomy): Bacteria > Pseudomonadota > Alphaproteobacteria > Dongiales > Dongiaceae > JBGPEQ01. The sequence continues at coordinate 434 of JBGPEQ010000310.1, forward strand.
CCGATCTCTGGACCATCGGCGGCGGCGCCATCATCTGCCTGAGCGGCCTCTACGTGCTCTACCGGGAGCGGCGGGTGGTCGCGGGGCTGCGCCCGGCGGTCGTCGAATAGCCGCCCTCAGGCTCAACTACAATCGGTGGTTCCTCGCGATCGCCCGTGATGGCGCCGACAAAGGCGCCTGTTCGCCCCGCCAGGCCGCCGCGACGCTCAAGGGCGTCGCGGCGGGCGGCGATCATTCGACCTATACCCAGAAGATGTAGTAGCCGAGCAGCATCGAAGCGACGCCTCCGGCGAGGGCCAAGTAGGGCAGCATGCCCGCCCGCTTCGGCCCGAGCTCCTTCTGCCCGGGCAGCAACAGGTCGCTCCACATGTCGGCCGGGAACTTGCCGCCATCGACTATGTAATGGCGGAAGAGGAAAAACGGCACGGAAACCGCGGCCGAGATAAGGCCCCATTTCAGCGTACCGGCGCCCCAGACATCCGCCCCCGCCCCCAGCAGGAACGCATTCACGTAGGCCAGCACCACCCCGAGAAACATGAACAGGTTGGGGCAGCGCCACGGCCGCGGCACGTCCGGGTTATCCATCCGGTGAATCCAGCCGGCGTTGAGATTGAGGAAGTTGAAGATCATGTAGTTGCAGTTCGACCACGCCAGGATGAACACATAGTCGGACATCGCCAGGAGGACGAGGTTGACGACCAGGTCCGTCCACATGGCAAAGGTCGGCGCGCCATGCGAATTCACCTGGCTCAGATATTTCGGCAGCCAGCCGTCGCGGCCGCCTTGATGCAGCGTCCGCGAGGAGCCGGCCATGGCGGTCATGATCGACAGGAGCAGGGTGAAGAACAGGAGCACGATCAGGATCTTGGTTATGAATTCGGCGCCCTTCACCATGCTCGCCAGCGCCCGGCCCATATCGGAACCGGCATAGATGCCGGGATCGAGCATGCGCTCGGTGCCGAGCACGCCCTGGAAGATGATGGGAACCAGGGCATAGGCGAAGATGCAGAACAGCCCGGAATAGATGATGGCCCGCCACATGTCCTGGCCGGGATCGCGGAACTCGCTCATGTAGCAGACGGCCGTCTCGAACGCGTAGGCCGACCACGCCGCGATGAACAGGCCGCCGAAGAAGAGGAGCCAGCCAGCCTTGTCCCACACGCCCGGGACTATCGCGCCGCTGGCGTCCTTGGCGAGCGGCGTGAACGGCGAAAAGTTCGCCATCACGACGTCGCCCGTGACCAGGGGCACGATGCAGACGATGAAGAGGGGAAGCAGGGTCGCGATCGTCAGGATGGTCTGAATGCGGGCCGTGCGCAGGATGCCGCGATGCTGGATCGAGAAGACGACCAGCATGATGACGGCGCCGATGATGAAGGTCGAATTGATGCGCAGCGTCAGCCCGTCCTTGATGAAGCTCAGGTCGGCGAGCGTCACCTGCCAGGTGTTGATCGTCGCGTCCGGCGCATAGAAGATGGAAAGCAGATAGCCGGCGCCGAGGCCGGAGCCGATCGCCAGCACCGGGGTCCAGGCCAGCCAGTTGCACCACAGCGACAGCGGCGCCATGAACTTGCTGTAGCGAAGCCACGCCGTCGCGCCGTGCACGGCGGTGCCGCCCGACTTGCTCGGATGCAGCCCGGCGATCTCGGCATAGATGAACGATTGTACGAATCCGAAGAGGACGGAGATCGTCCACACCAGCCAGGCCGGCGCGCCGATCGTCGCGGAGATGGCGCCCATCGAAAACAGCACGAGCGCCGGCACCCCCGCGGCCACGAAGAACGCGTGCTTCCAGTCGATGGCCCGGCGCATGCCGTGGCCGGAATCTTGTGCAATGCTACTCATTCTCTGCCCCCATGCTTGATGACCCGTCAGCCCTCGGGTGATTCCCGATCCGCCAACGCCGCGAGAACTGCCGCCGGCGACAAGACCGGCGAAAGGCATCCAGGATGACGATGCATAAACGAATGGGCCGCCGACCCCTTTGGCGACAGCAACGCGAAGATCAAGGAATGACAATAGCGGAAACCAGTCGAACCGCGGCTTGGCGGCAGATGCCGAAGGCCGCACGGTGTGGGGGAATATTGGCGCGCCGTGCTGCGCTGTCCCATGCCTACTCAGCCCCGCCTAGTCCGCGCTGCCGACCGATCGATCGGTTCTTCTGTCAACTATCATGGAATGCGGTGACAGCCATGTAAACGCGATTCGCCGAATCAAGCAAATCGTTATATGAGCGTCGTCGCGCGCGGCTTCGGTATCGGGACCGGACCGGTATCGACCGGTCCACTGAAGATCTCGCAAATGCAGGCCGCTGCGGCTCACCGGTTCGTTCCGGACTCGCCGTACGCTGCTGCATATTCGCAACAGCGGATCTTTTTTCGCGTCAACCGCAAGTTAGACAGGAATTGCGGCAAGACGACGCACTCGAAAGGGCTCGTGCGACTACAGCAGGGTCTCGCCTCGCGGCCTGATGTCGGCAACGCTTGACTTTTGCAGCTATGTTCCTATATAGTTCTAAATAATCGCGGCGGCTTGCCGGCTCGATATTTGACATCGTGGATAGGTCTCGATGAACGCCGCATTTAGCCCGCGACGCCGTAGTCTTCCTGTTGCCGCTGGCCCAAGCCCCCCGGAAGCGCGCGTTAACTTCCTTTACATGGGGTTGTTCCGCAGATTCCAAAAAATAGGGTCATAGAAGTTAACCTATCTCACGCAAGCGACAAGTCAGCGGGCCGACGGCCTAGCCTTCTCCGCTCGCGAAGCTCTCAAGCAGCCCGGCATCGCCGGCGAGGTCGAGGAAGCTGTAGCGGCTGCGGATCTGGCGGGCTCTCGTCACCGCCGTCCTGTAGAACGGCCCCGGCCAGCCGAGGTCCGACGGGCGCGTCGGCGCCCCCGCCGCCGCCAGCGTACGCTGCAAGTCGGCGACGGAGCGGCGGACCGTGGCGATGCGTTCGCGAATCGTCGGCCAGGAGCGCGCGAGCCGATCGTTGAGCGCGTCGGCCGCGGCGGGCGAGAGCGCCTTGGCCGCCAGCTCACGGGCACAGGCAGCGCCGGTCTCGGCGCCGAAGTGAGCGGCCAAATCGGCGGTGTCGACGACGGTCGGCCGCGCGACCGGCGCGGCCTCGAGCAGCCGCTCCTGCAGGCGCGACATGGTCAGCGTGGTCACGCCGATCTGCTCGCCATGGAAGCTCTGGGACAGATCGCGTCCGCCCATCATCTCGATGTAGTGGCTGATGAGGTGTTCGCCCTGGCTGGCCGGATAGCTCCCGCCGCTGAGGTACATGCCCAGGCCGGACAGCACGAGCGTGCGCGCCAGCCGTCGCATCGCCTCGAGGTCGCCGGCGAGGAGCGAGGCCGCGCTCTCGAACAGCGCGCCTTCGTCGCCGGCCAGCAGCGCGAACGGCGCCTCGCGATAGGGCGTGTCGCGCAGCAGGTGCGACAACAGCCAGTCGGCCTGGGCCGTCGGCCGGCACAGGCTGTCGCCGAGGCCGCTGCGGATCATGCGCGGCGGGGCCGCCGCCAGCACCGCAAGGTCGAGGAACACGCCGGCCGGCGTGCGCGCCGCCAGCGACTTCTTCAGCCCGCCCACGGTGATGGCGGCATTGGCCGAGGTGTAGCCGTTCATGGAGGGCGCGGTGCCGAACGCGGCATAGGGCTTGCCGTCCTGGAAGGCCGCGTATTTGCAGAGGTCGTTGATGGTGCCGGAGCCGACGGCGATGAGCGCGTCCGCATCGGCGGTCGCCGCGCGGATGCGATTCACGGTGTCGTCATCGGCGTGCGGATGGTCGCGCAAGCGGATCGGAATGACCTGCCCCGCCGCAGTCAGCGCTTGTTCGACCCTGGCGCCGAGCACTTCGTGCGTGACGGGATCGCTGACCACCGCCAAGCGCCGCCCGAGGTCAAGGCGGGCGACCAGTTCGCCCTCGATGCCATCGAGACTGTCGGCGATGACGATCGAGCGCACGGGCACGCCGAGCAGTTCGGCGCTCTCCGGGTCCGGCCACTGGCCCGTCAGCAGTTGCAGGATGGGATCGCCGCTCATCGCTCAGCCTGCGAACATGGGCTTCAACGAATCGAACAGCAGGCGGTAGCGGCCGTACATGTCGTCGTAGACGCCGCGCAGCGCCGCCTGCGGCTCCATCACATCGGCGACCGCGCCGGCAGCAGCGGCGCCCGCCGCCACGTCGCGCACCTGCCCGGCCGCCACCGCGGCCAGGATCGCCGCCCCGACCGCGGAACTGTCGGACACCGCCGAGCGCTCCACCGGCAGGCCCGTGACATCGGCCCGGATCTGCGCCCACAGCCGGCTCTTGGCGCCGCCGCCCAAGACGCGCACGCGGCCCGCGGCGACACCCATCTCGCGCAGCCGCTCGGCCACGTCCCGCAGCCCGAACGCCGTCCCCTCCAACGCCGCGCGTGCGAGATGGCCGGCGCCGTGAGACGGGGTCAGACCATAGAAACAGCCGCGTGCGCCGGCGATCCACTCGGGCGTCATGGCGCCCGTCAGGGCCGGCAGGAAAAGAAGCCCATCGCTGCCCGCCGCAACTTCTGCCGCCCCTGCGTCGAAGGCCGCGAAATCCTCGATCTTCAGCAGGGCGCGCAGCCACTCGAGCGCGCCACCGCTGACCCAGCCGGGATTCTCGATGTAGTGGAGAAGCGAGCCGACATAGCGGTGAGTCTCGACCAATCCGGCCTCATCGATCAACGGCCGCGGATCGAGGGCGCCCACCACCTCGGCCGTGCCCAGCACATTGGCCACGATGCCGGGCTCCGCGATACCGCCCCCGAGCGGCGTCGAGAAATCATCGCCGGTGCCGACCGCCACCGGCAGTCCGGCGGGCAGCCCGATCAGGGCGGCGCCCGCGTCCGTCAATCGACCGGCGACGGCCTCGCTCGGCGCCAAACGCGGCAGCAGCCGGCGCTCGAGCCCGAACAGGGCGAGCAGGTCCTCGGCGAAGTCGGCGGCCTTGAGATCATAG
>JBGPEQ010000311.1:0-5393 GCA_041482855.1 Dongiaceae bacterium
AGCAGCAGCGCCTCGTGGCTGGTGTAGAATTCGGTCTCGCGCAGCTGCGACGTGGTCGCGCTCGTGATCCCGCAGGCGGCCATGAACTCGAGCGTTTCGGCCAGCCGATCCGCCATCGCGGCGTAGCGGTGGCCCTGCGAACTCTCGGCCACGAAATCCATGTTCCAGCGATGCACCTTGTGCAGGTCGGCGAAGCCGCCTTGCGCGAAGGCGCGCAGCAGGTTGAGGGTGGCGGCCGATTGGTTGTAGCTCTGCGCCAGGCGCTCCGGATCGGGCACGCGGGCCTCGGCCGTGAAGTCGATGCCGTTGACGATGTCGCCGCGGTAGCTCGGCAGCTCGACATCGCCGATCTTCTCGGTCGGGGCCGAGCGCGGCTTGGCGAACTGGCCGGCCATGCGGCCGACCTTCACCACCGGACAGGCGGCGCCGAAGGTGAGCACCACCGCCATCTGCAGCAGGACCTTGAAGGTGTCGCGGATGTTGTTGGCGTTGAACTCGGCAAAGCTTTCCGCGCAGTCGCCGCCCTGCAGCAGGAAAGCCTTGCCCTCGGCCACGGTGGCGAGCACGGCCGTGAGATTGCGCGCCTCGCCGGCGAAGACCAGCGGCGGATAGCCGCGGAGCTTCTTCTCCACGGCTTCGAGCTTGGCCTGGTCCGGGTAGTCCGGCACCTGGCTGATCGGCTTGGTTCGCCAGCCGTCCGGCGCCCATTTGGCGGTCATTTCAGGGCACTCCGTCGTATATGTGCACGCAAGAGTGGAGGCATATACGCGGAAAGTCACGGGTTTTCAACGGACGGGCGCTCCGTTAACCATGGGGCGCCATTGGCCGGGAAAGCATTGCATGGACTTGATCATCTTCGACTGCGACGGCGTGCTCGTGGACAGCGAGATCGTCTCGTTCGAGGCTGAAGCCGAGGTCTTCGGCGAGGTCGGAATCGCGCTCACGGCGGAGGATCTGCTGGGCCGCTTCCTCGGCACGAGCAGCGCCTCGATGTTCGCGATCATCGAGCAGGAGAACAGCATCATGCTGCCGCCCGACTTCGCCGAGCGCGCGGCGCGGCGCATCCTCGAGGCCTTCGACCGGAGGCTGCGGCCCATCCCCGGCATCGCCGACCTGCTGGCCGACCTGCCGACCCGAAAATGCGTGGCCTCCAGCAGCGAGCCGCCGCGCATCCGCCACTCGCTTTCGCTCGCCGGCATTCTCCACCATTTCGAGCCGCACATCTTCAGCGCCACGCAGGTGAAGCGCGGCAAGCCGGCGCCCGACCTGTTCCTGCTGGCGGCGGAGAGCATGGGCGTGCCGCCGGAACGCTGCCTCGTCATCGAAGACAGCGTAGCCGGCGTGATGGCCGCACGCGCCGCCGGCATGACCGTGCTCGGTTTCACCGGCGGCAGCCATTGCCTCGATGGTCACGCGGACAAGCTGCGTATCGCGGGGGCGCAGGAAGTTTTCGAGTCGATGGGCGAGGTCGCAAGCCGTTTGGCACGCCGCTCGTAGGGGCGACCGGCAGGTCGCCCGCATGGCGGAGACACACGCGCAGCAATCGCAATTGTCCCGAGCGCGGGCGACCTGCCGGCCGCCCCTACGATGGTTCGGGCAGCGGCGTCCTCAACGTGACGAACTCTTCCGCAGCGGTCGGATGGATGGCGACAGTCTGATCGAACTGTGCCTTGGTGGCGCCCATCTTCACGGCGATCGCCAGGGTCTGGATGATCTCGGGAGCATCGAGGCCGACCATGTGGGCGCCGAGGACGCGCTGGCTGGCGCGATCCACAACCAGCTTCATCATGGTCTTCTCGTCGCGGCCGGAGAGCGTGTGCTTCAGCGGCCGGAAGCTGCTGCGATAGATGTCGACTGCACCGTACATGAGGCGCGCCGCCGCTTCGGTGAGGCCGACGACGCTGACCGGCGGCTGGCTGAACACCGCGTGGGGGACGGTGTGGTGATCGACGGCGGTCGGCTTCTTGCCGAAGACGGTGTCGGCGAAGGCGTGGCCTTCGCGGATGGCGACCGGCGTGAGGTTGAGCCGGTTGGTGCAATCGCCGACGGCGTAGATATTCGGCACCGAGCTCTGTGAATACTCGTTCACCACGACCGCGTCGTCGGCGCCGCAGGCCACGCCCGCTTCCTTCAGCCCCATGTTCGCGGTATTCGGCCGGCGGCCGATGGCGTACATGACGCATTCGGCTTCCAACGCCGTGCCATCGCTCAAGGCGAGCGACAGGCCGCCGCCGCTCTTCACGGTCTGACGGATCGTGGTCTTCACGCGGATGTCGATGCCCTTCTTGCCCATCTCGACGGCCAACGTAGTGCGCACGTCGTCGTCGAAGCCGCGCAGGATCTGCTCGCCGCGGTAGAGCTGCGTGACCTTGGCGCCCATGCCGTTGAAGATGCCCGCGAACTCGCAGGCGATGTAGCCGCCGCCGGCGATGACGACGCGGCGCGGCAGCTCGCGCAGATGGAAGGCCTCGTTCGAGCTGATGCCGAGTTCCGCGCCGGATTCGCTCGGCAGCACGGGCGCGGCGCCGGTCGAGATCAGCACGAAATCGGCGGTGACGCGCTTGCCCGCGATCTCCAGCGTGTGCGGATCGATGAGGACGGCGCGTGCTTCGGTCAAAGCCACGCCGGACTCCGCGAGCAGCTTCTTGTAGATGCCGTTGAGCCGATCGATCTCCTTGTCCTTGTTGGCGATCAGCGCGGACCAGTCGAAGCGCACGCCGTCGACGCTCCAGCCGAAATTGCGGGCGTCCTCGAAATCCTCGTGGAAATGCGAGGCGTAGACCAGCAGCTTCTTGGGCACGCAGCCACGGATGACGCAGGTGCCGCCGACGCGGTATTCCTCGGCGATGGCGACCTTGGCACCGTAGCCGGCCGCCACCCGCGCCGCCCGCACGCCGCCCGAGCCGGCGCCGATGACGAAGAGGTCGTAGTCGTAGCGTGGCATCGAGGCCCTCCCTCAGACGGCCGGCTGCGGTTGCAGCGCGCGAGTCTGCGATGCCCAGCGCCGCTGCAGCAGGACGGCAACCAGGAACACCTGGACAAGCGGCGCGAGGATGACGACGACAGCATTGCTCCCGGCGCCCGGCAGAAATAGCGGCAGCAGCGATCCGGCGCCAGCCGCCGCGACTAGGCCGCCGCAAATGCCGTAGAGCACGATCAGATACAAAATTGCCGCGAGGTCGGGCGCCTTCGGCCGCTTCCCGAAGTTCAGCAACAGGACGATTCCGAGGTCGCGCAGCATGAACAGGATCAGCGCGATCGCGGTCGCAATGCCACCGCTCCAGGTCTCGCCGATCAGTATCCGCGGGACGGCTTGGTCCGCCGTCAAAGTCCGCAGCTCGTCGCGCGTGAGCAGGGCGACGACGACGGCCAGCCCGGCGGCCAGCGCGAGGCTGGGCAACCACAGCGGCAGCAGCGACAGCGCGTTGCGCCAGGTACCGCCGCGCAAGTGGTGGGACAGCCAGCGATAGCGAATGACGTCGTTCGACTGCGCGAATAGGGCGAGGTAGTAGAGCGGGATCGCGACCAGGAGCGCCAAGAAGAAGCGCCGGGACAGCGCTCCATCAGGCCCAAGCAACAGGAAGCCCTGATAGTAGGCGATGAGGAAGAGCGAGAACGACAGCCAGACCCACGGGTGCTGCCGCATTTGCAGCTCGCCCGCCATCAGCCGATAGGCAGCCACGATTGCCCAGCCGAGGAAGAGGACTTGCGTCAGCAGCGTGAATTCGTCTGCCGAGAACTCGATGCCGAACCAGGTGACCGCCTGGGCGACCCCGAAACCGAAGCTCTCCGTCAGGGACGGCAACAGAACGGACGACACGCCGAACACGCCGATGAGGAGCGCACCGCCCTGGGCAAAGGCTACGGAGCGGCGGCTGAGGCGGTGGCCTTTGCCGACGAGCACGAGCGTGAGCAAGAGCGCCACCGTCTGCGCGAGCAGGGCGCCCGTGATCTTGAGCGGCAGGCTGACCAACAGCTCGTGCTGGCGCCCAGTCTCGACCACGGCAGCGGCGTAAGCCGCCAGGCACAGGAGCGCACAGTACCACACATAGACGGTGCCGCCGAGCAGTTTGCCCCAGGCCATGGTCCAGGGGTCGATGGACGACATGCGCTGGCCATCCCAGGTTCCCGCGGCGACTTCGTCGGCCAAGACATTGACCGCTCGCCGCGTGCCCCAGAGGTAGGCGATGACGACATAGCCGCCGCTCGCCGCCTTTCCCACGACTGACCAACTGCCATCGCTGGCGAACGCGGCCAGCGCGAAGACCGCGCCGAGGATGAGCGGCGCCGCGATGATGCGCTCGGGCGAGAACTGCAGCCAGAGATTGCGCAGCAATTCCGGGTTCATGGTCTGGCCTGTTTGCGCATGAGCGCTAGATAGGAGTCTTGTAGCGAGCTCTGCACCGGCGCGAACTCGGCAATAGGCATGCCTTCGTCGATCAGGCGCTTGAGTAACGTGTGCTGAGCCTGCGCCCCGCCCGCCAGGCTGAAATGCACCATCAGCGTGTCGATGGCGATGTCGGACACATCGGCGATGTTCGCCAACAGCGGACCGATGCGTTGGTCTGCCGTGGCCAGGCGCAGCTGCATGAGGAGCGGTGCCTCGCTGGCTTCGGTTTGCTGAAGCGCGCGGAGATCGACGATGCGGCCGTCGCGGATGGCCAGGAGATGGGTCGAATAGTCTTCGAGTTCGGCCAGGATGTGCGACGACACGATCAAGGTCATGCCGTCGGCGCGCAATTCGCGGAACACGGCGGCGAGGCTGTAGCGCGCCTCCGGATCGAGGCCGGCAGCCGGTTCGTCGAGCAGCGCCACCCGCGGCTCATGAATGATCGCCTGGGCGATGGCCAGACGCTGCTTGAGTCCGCGCGAGAGCGTGCCGGCATAGTCTTTCATGCGGTCGGCGATGCCGAGGCGCTCGGCCGCGCGCTCGATGGCGACGCGCCGACGTTCGCGCGGCACGTCGTGGGCGCGGGCGCGATAGCCCAGGCATTGGCGGACCGTCAGGTCGTCATAGACGCCGAAGAAATCCGGCAGGAAGGCCATGCGCTTGTGGGCCTCGCGCGGCGCCTCATGCACGTCGAGCTCTTCGAGCATGACCCGCCCGGCGCCCGGCCGATCGAGCGCGACCAGGCAGCGCAGCAGCGTCGTCTTGCCGGCGCCGTTCGGGCCGACCAGCGCCGTGATGGTCTGCGGCGCGATCGCGAAGGAAACATCGTCGAGCGCGCGATGGCCGGGATAGTCGAAGATCAGATGTTCGACTTGGATCATCGGCGGCCGAATAGAGCGAAGGGGCGACCACAGGGGGTCGCCCCTTCGCGCATCACGTTGCGGTGGAGCAGTGAATCAAATCCCGCCCATGCACAGATATTTGATCTCGAGGAAATCCTCGA
>JBGPEQ010000312.1:0-5367 GCA_041482855.1 Dongiaceae bacterium
CGATCGGGTTCTTGAATCGCGGCGCGCTCATCTCGTCAATCTTCCTTAGCCGATGTGGACCTTGGAATCCTCGAAAGCGTATGGCGGCACTTCCAGGTTCTTGGGCGCCGGACCTTTGCGGATGCGGCCGGAGGTATCGTATTGCGAGCCGTGGCAGGGGCAGAACCAGCCGCCGAACTCGCCGCGCGGATCACCCTGCTTCTGGCCGAGCGGGATGCAGCCGAGATGGGTGCAGACGCCGACCAGAATGAGCCACTCCTCCTTGCCCTTCTGAACGCGTTCGCTGTCGGGCTGCGGATCCTTGAGGTCGTCGAGGTTGACGGTGTCGGCGGCCTTGATCTCGTCGGGCGTGCGCCGGCGGATGAACACGGGATGGCCGCGCCACAGCACGGTGATGCTCTGTCCCACTTCGATCTTGGAGACATCGACGTCGATCGAGGCCAGCGCGAGCACGTCCGCCGCCGGGTTCATCTGATCGATGAACGGCCAGGCCACGGCGGCAACGCCGAAGGCCCCGATGGTGCCGGTCGCCAGCATCAGGAAGTCGCGTCGCGTCTCGCCCGTGTCGTGCCCCGGGGTCGCTGCGGCCGCCCCGCCTCCCCCGTGTGCGCCATGCGCCATCGCTCGAACCTCATTGAATTCGCCGGCCGGCCCCCACGGCCCCGGCAGCCCGAAGAACGCCCGCTTATAGCACCCACATGAAAGCCGACACCCCGCCGGTCTGCGACAAACCGACGCGGAAATGCGGCCCGTCCCCAATGCCGTCGGCCAGCGGTATAATTGAAAAACAGGCCGTTGCAAAGCGCCTGTGCCATCCCGTCAGCCACCGACCGGTCCCATGCGCCTCGCCCTCTACGAACCCGATATTCCCCAGAATGCCGGCACCATCCTGCGGTTGTCGGCCTGCCTCGGCGTGCCCGTCGATATCGTCGAGCCCTGCGGCTTCGTCTTCGATGACCGGCGGCTGCGGCGCGCCGGCATGGACTACCTCGATGCCGTCGACTTGACCCGCCACAGCTCCTGGAACGCCTACCGGGTCTGGCGCGCCGGCAGCGAACGGGCCGGGCGCCTCATCCTGCTGACGACCAAGGGCGGCACGCCGTATACAGATTTCTCCTATGCTCCGTCCGATACGCTGATGCTCGGCCGCGAATCCGGCGGCGTGCCGCCGGAGGTGCATGGCGCCGCCGATGCCCGTCTCTTCATTCCCATGAAGCCTGGGCTGCGCTCGCTCAACATTGCGGTCGCCGCCGCGATGGTGTTGGGTGAGGCGCTGCGCCAGACCAAGGGTTTTCCTTCACAGACCGCCGATGACCCTGCCGAGCGATGACCAGAAGGCCCGCGCGGTTGCGTGGTTCGCCGAATTGCGCGACCGCATCTGCACTGAGTTCGAGCGGCTCGAAGACGAGCTTGCCGGCACGTTCGGCGACCGCCCGCCCGGCCGCTTCGAGCGAACCGAATGGCGCCGCCCGACCGAGGACGGCGCCGACGGCGGCGGCGGCGTGATGTCCGTGATGCGCGGACGCCTGTTCGAGAAGGTCGGCGTCAACATCTCGACGGTCCACGGCGCGCTTTCCGAGGAGTTTCGCCAGCAGATTCCGGGCGCCGCCGACGCCGGCCGCTTCTGGGCCGGCGGCATCAGCCTCGTCGCCCACATGCAGTCGCCGCTGGTGCCGGCCGTGCACATGAACACCCGCCACATCGTCACCTCGATCGGCTGGTTCGGCGGCGGCACCGACCTGACGCCGATGTTTCCGGAGCCGCTGGACACCGCCGATTTTCACGCCGCGCTCGAAACCGCCTGCGCCCGCCATGACCCCGCCTACTACCCGCGCTTCAAGAAATGGTGCGACGAGTATTTCTTCCTCAAGCATCGCAACGAGCCGCGCGGCGTCGGCGGCATCTTCTACGACAATCTCGACAGCGGCGACTGGAACGCCGACTTCGCCTTCACGCGCGACGTCGGGACCGCTTTCCTCGAGGTCTATCCGCGCATCGTCCGCCGCCACATGAACGCGCCCTGGACGCCGGAGCAGCGCCGCCGCCAGTTGATCCGCCGCGGCCGCTACGTCGAATTCAACCTGCTCTACGACCGCGGCACGCTCTTCGGCCTGAAGACCGGCGGCAACATCGACGCCATCCTGATGAGCCTGCCGCCGGAGGTCATGTGGCCGTAGCGGAAAGCTCCTTCAGCTTGGCCATACATGCTTCCCGATCCGCCTGAAAATCGCCCGCGATCCACCAGTCTTCCAGCACCGCCATCAGGCGGCCGACGGCGGGGCCCGGCGGGACGCCGAGTTTCACGGCGTCGCGCCCTTTGAGGGGAAATCGCGGCGCGACCCAGTCGGCGCCGGACTTCAGCACATCGATCCACGCCTCGGTCACGCGCGGATCCATGGCAGTGCCGCCGGCGACGGCCGCGGCCCACGCGATCAGTGCGCGATCGCGGTAGCGCGCCTGCCCCAGCCGATAGATAAGCCGGTGGCGCGCCGGAGCATCGAGATCGGGCGACGCCTCGGGGGCACCGGCCAGGCCCATCAGGCGATCTCGCTCTGCATTCGAGAAGCGCAGCCGCGTCGCCACCGCCAGTGCGCCGACATCGCTGCCCTCCAGGAGCGCCGCCAGCCGCCGCAGCGGATCGGCCCGCGGCACGAGGTCGCGCGGGGCACTGGCCTCGATCGCGACCAGCGCGCGCAATCGGTCGTTCCGCGTCGCCTCCGGCAGGAAATGCGCGAGCACGCCAGTCTGGCCCATGAGATCGATGACGTCGGCCGGCTGCGGCGCGCTCAAGAGCTTCAACGTCTCGGCGCAGATGCGTTCGCCTGAAAGCGTTGGCAGCAGGGAGGCGAGGCTGCGGCAGGCGGCGAGCGCCGCCGCGTCCGGGGGCGGCTTGCCGTAATGGGCGTGAAAGCGGAAGAAGCGCAACAGGCGCAGCACGTCCTCGCGGATGCGCGCTTCGGGGTCGCCGACGAAGCGCACGCGCTGCGCCCTGAGATCGGCCGCGCCGCCGAACGGGTCGTAAATGGTCCCATCCGCGCCGCAGAACAGCGCATTCATGGTGAAGTCGCGGCGGGACGCATCGGCCTGCCAGTCGTCGGTGTATTCGACCTTGGCGTGCCGGCCGTAGGTTTCGACGTCGCGCCGTAGGGTCGTGATCTCGAAATGCCTGGCGCCGACCACCGCGGTGATCGTGCCATGCTTGATGCCCGTCGGGATCGCCTTGATGCCCGCGCGCGCGAGCAGGTTCATCACCCGCTCCGGCGGCTCATGGGTGGCGATGTCGACGTCGCGGACCTTGCGCCCGAGGAGGGCATCGCGCACGCAGCCGCCGACGAAGCGCGCCTCGCCGCCGGCCGCCGACAGCGCGGCCATGACGGCGACCGTTTCCGGCGCGGTCATCCAGGGTTGCGGGTCGAGCCGGTCGCTGGGCTGCATCGGCGGGTCGGGGTGCACTCAGTTGGGTTTGTCGCCGAAATAGCCCGGTTTGATCTCGCCGTCGATGATTTGCGCCGGATGATACTGACCGCGGCCGACATCCTCGAAGAGATACAGGGCCGACAACGTTACGATGGCGAGGATACCGCCGGCAATGATGAGCCAGGACCAGGGCATCTCCATCGGCGGCGTAGCGGCGCTCGCCGCGCCCGGGCGCCGGCGCGCCACCGTCATGTAGAGGACGTAGAGCGCTGTCGGCAGCGCCAGCGGCAGGACGATGGCCAGGAACGCCCTCACGGCATATCCGCCAGCAAGTCGGCCAGATTGACGAGCATGCCGGCGGTGGCGCCCCAGATGTAATAGTCGCGCCAGGGGAAGACATAAAAATATCGGGTCTTGCCGGCATAGATCCGGCTGTGCCGTTGGCGGCTCACCGGGTCGAGGATGAAATCGAGCGGAACCTCGAACACCTCCGCCACCTCGCAGGGGTCCGGCGCCAGCGACGGCGGCGGCACGACCAGGCCGACCACCGGCGTTACCTCGAAGCCGGTGCGGGTAACGTATGTATCGAGCCGGCCGACGGGCGTGACGAGAGCGCGTGCGAGCCCGATCTCTTCCTCCGCCTCGCGCAGGGCCGTGGCGAGCGCATCGGCATCGCCGGGCTCGACGCGCCCGCCCGGAAAGCTGATCTGGCCGGCATGGTCCTGCAAATGATCGGTCCGCCGCGTCAGCAGCACGGTGAGGCCTTCTGCCCGTTCGATCAGCGGCACCAGCACGGCGGCCCGCGTCAACGGACGATCGGGCAGCAGGTCAGGGTTGAGATCGTGATCGCCGCGGCGCAGCCCCGGCGGCGGGGCGGCCGCCAGGCGGGCGACGACCTCATCCCGGTTCACGCGTCCGGATCGCAGCGCCCCAGCGGAAAGAACTGCTCCCTGCTCCATACGCCGTAAACCTCGCCGTCGCCGATGCGCTGCATCTGCGCGAGTTCGACCAGTTCGTAGAACACCGGACGCAGTATGCGCGCCTCCAGGCGGTCGCGCACCAGGATATAGGGACGGGGCTCGCGGCTTTCAGGGCCATAGGCGACTCGGATCGGATGCTGGGCGTCCGCCGCCACCTCATCATCGAGGTTGGTGCGGAAGGTCAGGGTCTGCGCACGGCCGGCGCCGGCCGCGTTAACCTCGACGGCGGTAAACGGCACCTCATCAACCTTAATTCTGCCGCGTTCGGCCGGCGTTACTAGCCAGTAATCACCGTCGTCTTCGCGTCGCAACACGGAGGCGAAGAGTTTGACCAACGGTTTGCGGCCGATCGGCGAACCGTGATAGAACCACGTACCGTCCCGGCCGATGCGTATGTCGATCTCGCCGCAGAACTGCTGGCGCGCCGAACTCCCGACCCGGTCGCCCGTCGCCATGGCGCGCAGGCCCTTGAGCGGATCGATCAGCGAAGATGGCGAGCCGGGCATGAGCGACCGCCCTCATTTCACAGCGATGGAGTTGCCGGCGTGACGAATATCGACGTGATGACCCCCGCGATGCCCGCCGACGAGACCTCGGCCGACAAGCTGGCGACCGAGATCGATGCCCTCGGCCAGCGTCTCCGGCAGGTGAGACAGAGCATCGGGCGCGTCATTTTCGGTCAGCACACGACCATCGATCAAACCCTTATCACGCTGCTGGCCGGCGGTCACGCGCTGCTGATCGGCGTGCCCGGCCTGGCCAAGACGCGGCTGGTCGAGACGCTCGGCATCGTCGTCGGCCTCGACGACAAGCGCGTCCAGTGCACACCCGATCTGATGCCGGCGGACATCGTCGGCTCCGAGGTGCTGGAGGAGAGCGACACCGGCCGGCGCTCGTTCCGCTTCATCCAGGGTCCGGTGTTCTGCCAGCTGCTGATGGCCGACGAGATCAACCGCGCCAGCCCGCGCAC
>JBGPEQ010000313.1:0-5347 GCA_041482855.1 Dongiaceae bacterium
TCCGCAGCTCCCCCCGGTTTCGTGACCTATACTAACCTAGACGGCGCAACACTGGTGGTAGGGGACACCATCGCTGTGCACACCACCTGAGAAGAGATCGAACCGCGCGCCTTCGTCGCGCTTGACGCGCGTTGCATATGTTCGTATAATGTTCGCATTGCTGGTGGTGCCGCTTTCCACCGGCTCGATATTGGACATCGTGGATCAGACGAAGGCGAACGCACGCGGGAAACAGCGCGTCTGCGGGCATCGGCGCCTGCCCCCTCGTTGCAGATTCCGCGGGTTAACGCCTCCTACGCAAAATACAATAGCCTTGAATTTCGAGTTTTGATGTTGGACCCTCCCCCAAGGTGAACCGTACCATGGCCGGCCTGCCGGACGCGGAGGCCCAGCCCTCCGTGGTGAGCCCTTTTCCCGCTGGACATGGGGTCCATCGCTCCAATTCGAGCCGGCGCGCTGGATCTGCCGTCCGCTTCGACATGTCCGCGGCCGATGGCGTCGGCGCACGGCCGGTTAAGTCAATCTTCATGGTTAACCCGCAGAGTCGCCTCCGTCGGGAGGTGACGCATGGCAATCATTGCATTGTTGGTGGCGGTCGCGGGCGTTGGTTGCCTGCTGACATCGACGCGCGGGTTGGCGGTGCTGACGTTCGGCGCGGCCGCCGGTTCCTGGCTGCTCCCGAGCCTCGAGGGCGCCGGCGGCGGGCCCGCCGGCTTCGCCATGGCGGCCCCGTCCGAGGCGGTGTCGGAGGCGGAGTTCCGCAACGCCAGCGGCGAGCATCTGACACTCGCCGATTTTCGCGGTCGCGTCGTGCTGCTGAACCTGTGGGCGACCTGGTGCGGTCCGTGCCGCTCCGAGATGCGGGCGCTCGATCGCCTGCAGGCGATGCATCAGGGCGATGGCCTGGCCGTGCTTGCCGTGTCCGTCGACAAGGGCGGCAGCGCCGCTGTGCAGCGGTTCTTCGAGCAGAGCGGTGTCCGCAACCTGACCCTCTACCTCGACGCCGACGGTGCGACCGTGCGTGCGTTCGGCGCGCGCCGGATCCCGACCACGCTCATCATCGACCGCGACGGCAACGTCGTGGGCTCGCTGGTCGGCGCGAAGCAGTGGGACTCGCCCGACACCGCCGCCCTGATCCGCCGCTACCTCGAGAGCTGAGGCGCTGGCGGCCTGCCTCGAGCGGCCACATCCGGCCAACTGTTCCAATTGCGTTCCTGCCTTCGCCAACAGAACTGGCGGAAAAGCGGCGCTTGGGGCGTTGCGGCGATGCTGGCGTGGGACTGGATTCCTGCGCGGCCCGCCCGCCATTTCTTCCAAGACTCTTCGCGCATTTTAGGATAAAATAACCATAAGTCGTTATAGTTAACGACGAAAAAGGTTAATGACGAAAAAAGATGACGCTGCGGTCATCGTGCCGGTGCGTCAGGTCGTGGGGAAGAAGTCATGCAGAACCATCAGAACGATGGGGCCTGCGCGCTGCTCAGGGCGCGCCGAGCTCTATCTGCGAACCGGCCAGGCTCGCGCGCGAGATCGGCCGGCATATCGACGATTGCACTTGCTGTCGTGCTGGCGGCCGCCGCGTCCTTGGCGACGCCGGCGAACGCGGCCCACAGCAAGCCCAATGAGGTGGATTGCCCGAAACTGACGGACGAAATCTCGGCCGTCGGCGGCGATGACAATATCATCGTCGAAGACGGCACCTGCGAGCTGCAGGCCCTGTCGGCCGCGGACCTGGACGGCAATACGCCCAGCGATCCCGGCGGCGGCGATCCGAGCGGCGGCGGTCCCGGTGACGGTGGGCCGGGCGGCGGCGATCCGGGCGGCGGCGGTCCCGACGACGGTGGGCCGGGCGGCGGCGATCCGGGCGGCGGCGGTCTCGACGACGGTGGGCCGGGCGGCGGCGATCCCGGCGGCGGCGGCGGCGCGAGCGGCGGCAGCGCCGCAGCCGGCGACCATACCAAGACCGGCGAGGACGCTGCCGATGCCGGTAGCGGCGCAGGCGAGGGCGCCATCGGCGCGGGCGAAGGCGCCATCGGAGCGGGCCAGGGCGCCATCGGTGCCGGCCAGGACGCCGGCGGCGGTGGCCATCCCGGCAAGCCCTAGCCGGCGGCGGCTCCAGGCCCGACACCCGTCGCGCTTGGAGCGGCGCTCCGACAGGTGCGCCGACAGCGCTTGAATTTGCCTGGCTAAGTTCTTATTTTGTTCCGAACTGCCCATCCTCGTGGTGGGCGAGAGCGACAGGTGTCTCCGGTCGTCGCCGGGGCGCTTGCCAGGCGATTTCTGAGATCGTGGATCGGGCTGTGGGAGCCGGCTCCTTTCTGGCGGGGCCAGCCTCCCGCATCCAGCGGAGCGGGAAGGGGCGGCAACCTACGCAAAATACAATAGCTTTAATCCTCGAGTTTTGGTGTTGGATACCCCCTTGCGATGTCCAACCATCCTTCCCCTCCCTCCGCCCGGCAGACGGCGATTCCCGCTGGACATGGGGTGCACCCGCCTTCGCGAAGCCCGCTTCGGCGGGCGAAGGAAGGTCGCTCGGTTTTGAGTTGGCTCGCTGGACCTGCAGAAGCGAAAGCGGGACCTATGGATCTGACCGCGTCGCCGTGTCGCCTTCCGACGGTGTATAGCGTTTGCACCGTTGCGATATCACATCTTTGTCACTGGCCGCCCGTATCGTCCGGGGGCTAAGCGATGGCTCTGGGGGCGACGCTGGGGCACTTCCCTAAAATTCATCAACAATTTACCTCTATTAATACTTCGTGAAGAAGTAACGATTCTTTAATAGAGTTACGAAATACTAACCTTAGTTTCTTCATTACTAACAGCGTGGAGTACTGTTCGTGGCCCAGAACGCTTACGAGCAATACATGCTCGAACTCGTCAACCGCGCCCGTCTCGATCCGGCGGCGGAGGCGGCCCTCTACGGCGTCAATCTCGGCACGATCACCGCGACCTCGAAACAGCCGCTGGCGGCCAACGATCTGCTGCTGGCGGCGGCCGAGAACCACAGCCAATGGATGCTGGACACCGATACTTTTTCGCACACCGGTTCCGGCGGCTCCAGCCCAGGCACCCGGATGGCGAATGCCGGCTATGTCTTTAGCGGCAATTGGGCGTGGGGCGAGAACATCGCCTGGCAGGGCACTACCGGCACGCTCAACCTCATTGCCGCCATCAAGGCCGAGCACGCCGCTCTGTTCCAGAGCCAGGGTCACCGCGAGAATATCCTGAACGACACGTTCCAGGAGGTCGGAGTCGGCATCCGCACCGGCGCATTCGGCTCCTACAACGCCGCCATGGTGACGCAGGACTTCGCCAAGAGCGGCACGGGCGCCTTCCTCACCGGCGTCGCCTACACCGACACCGATGGCGACAACTTCTACTCTGTCGGCGAAGGCCGCGGCGGCGTGCAGGTCGCCGCGCAGCTGGTCGGCGGCGCCACTACGACCGTGACGACAGACGCGCCGGGCGGCTACGACTCCAAGCTCGGGGCCGGCACGTACAACGTCACGATGTCCGGCGGCGGCCTCGGCGCCGCCCTCGGCATGACGATCGCGATGGCCGGTCGCAACATCAAGCTCGATCTCCTGGGCACCACGGCTGTCGCCTGCTCGGCCAGCCTGATCATGGGCGCCAGCCTGGTCGGCCTGACGCTGCTGGGGACCGAGGACCTCTTAGCAACCGGCAATGCTCTCGCCAACGTCATCCAGGGCAACAAGGGCGCCAACCTGATCGACGGCGGCGCCGGCGCCGATACGCTCACCGGTGGAGCCGGCAACGACACCTTCATTCTCAAGGCCGGCCAGGACAACGGCGACGTCATCGGCGACTTCACCGGCAACGGCACCGCCGCCGGCGATACTCTGAAGTTCGATGGCTACACGTCGGCTGCAACGCTCACGCACCTGTCTGGCAATCAGTGGCAAGTCGCCGACGGTAGCCATGTCGATACGTTCACGATCAACGGAGCCATGAGCGCTGGCGACTATAGCTTCGTGAATGGGGGATCCGCGCCGCCCCCACCCCCACCCCCGCCGCCGGTCGGCGGAGGCGGTCTTACTCTCACGGGTACTTCGGGTGCCGACAACCTCGTCGGCGGGGCCGGCAACGACCAGCTGAGCGGACTCGGCGGCAACGACACGCTCACTGGCGGTTCGGGCGCCGACACATTGAGCGGCGGTTCCGGCAACGACCTGATCGTCTTGCAGGGCAACATCATCCTTGGGCTGGCCGATGGCGGGGCACACTCAGGCAATACGCTGTTCACCAGCCGGGGCGATGTGCTCGCCTTCGACAACCTCCTCGATCTGACGTCGCTGGCCAACAGCAAGACCGCAGGCATCGAGACCTTGTCGATGATCGACCGCGAGGGCGGTGGTTCGCATGCCAACGATACGCTGACTCTGAGTGCCTCGGATGTGATCGATCTCGGCACCGGCCACGTCAATCCGAGCGGCTCATTTGGAGCGTTTGGCTCGCTTGCGGACAAGGATGCCGTTCGGGTAGATGGCGATGGAGCGAGCGACACTGTCAATCTGAATGGTGGTGGGTGGACGCAGGTCACCGGGAGTCACGGCGCGCCCGCCGGCTACAACCTGTATGTCCACGACAGTGGTGGGGGCAATGAGGATGCCTACGTCCTGGTTCAGGCGACACTGACCGTACATACCTCGTAGCAGTATCATCGACGCGATCTATCACAAGCGAAGATCGCCTGGTCCGGGCGCACGACGCGCCGGCACCTTCGCACGAGCGACGCCCGACCGAACCGATTTCCCATCGCCCCTAGTCCAGCCCAATCACCGATAGACTGACGGAGCGCCCCACGGCGCTTCGCTGGACTCGCGCCGGGTGAACCGAGCATTGGCGTAGGCCGGGACAATCGTACAAATCCGACACGGTCGCCAGCGGCTCCCCCTGTGCGGCCTTCCCGATCATCGGGCGGGCACCTATTGTCACATCCTATCCGCTAGTGACCTGCAGCTGGAAGTCCTGATGGTAAATTGGTTAGCGACCTCCGGATGAGGAATACCTCTGCATTTTTGTTTGCGATCGCATGCGAAAAATGTTTTCCCGCCAGCGAAGGTTTGCGGCACAATGGGGGCGCAACAAGAAGATGAAACGGCGACGTGTCGGGTAAGGCGCATGATGGCGGAGCTATAGGACCTCGGATCGGAGCGCGCTGCGGCAGTTGACGCTGCGGGCGGAGCTTCAGGCGAGCTGCAACCAATCACCAAGGCCGCGGAAACGCTGGCGAGCAGCGCCGAGTGGTCGATCCGACCATGTTTCGTTTAACCCTGTTTCATCCGCTGCAATCGAAGGGTTGAGGTTGGCGGCATGCGTGTTGACA
>JBGPEQ010000314.1:0-5344 GCA_041482855.1 Dongiaceae bacterium
GATTGCGTTATGTTGACTGCACGGGCGTGACGGCGCCCGCCGCCACGGGGGCTTGGCTTTGACCGATTTGGGAGCGGACAACAACCGGCGCATCGCCAAGGTGTCGCTCGACGAGCGCATGGTCGTTCGCCGCAGTGCCGAGATCGAGCATGAGCGGGCGGTCGCCATCTTCGACCTGATCGAAGAGAACAGCTTTGCGCCGGCCGGCGCCGACAGCGGACCCTACAGCCTGCATCTCAGCATCGAGGAGAGCCGCCTCGTTCTCGACATCCGCAGCGAGGACGAGCGGTCGATCGGCAAGGTCATGCTCGCGCTTGGCCCCTTCCGCCGCGTGGTGAAGGACTACTTCACCGTCTGCGAAAGCTACTACGCGGCCATCAAGACCGCCTCGCCGTCGCAGATCGAGGCCATCGATATGGGGCGGCGCGGTCTCCACAACGAAGGGGCGGAACTGTTGCGCGAACGGCTGGCGGGCAAGATCGAGATCGATGGCAACACCGCGCGCCGGCTGTTCACCCTCATCTGCGTTCTCCATATCCGCAGCTGATCCGGGGGACGGATGGCCGATCTGCCGGGCAGTGTTTTGTTCTGTTGCACGTTGAACGCGCTGCGTTCGCCGATGGCCGAGGGCCTGTTCAAGCTCTTGCACAACCGCCGCGTCTTCGTCGATTCCGTCGGCGTGCGCGCCGGCGAACTCGATCCCTTCGCAGTTGCAGTCATGGACGAGATCGGCATCGATATCAGCCGACACCGGTCCAAGAGCTTCGACAATCTCGAAGACACCTCCTTCGACCTGATCGTCTCGCTGTCGCCGGAGGCCCATCACCGCGCCCTCGAAATGACCCGCACCATGGCCTGCGAGGTCGAGTTCTGGAACACGTTCGATCCCAGTATCATCGAGGGCAGTCGCAAGGTCCGCCTGGACGCCTATCGCGCGGTGCGCGACACGCTTCTGCGGCGCATCCGCGAGCGCTTCCCGATTCACGCTGCGCCGACCGTATGAGACCGAAACACGCGTCCGGTCCCGGTCGGGGAGGGTTTTGCAAAGCCGGCCGATGGCGCTATGATCCGCGCCGTCTGGCCTGCCGACGGGTGAGTTTCAAGCCTTAGCGATGGGGACTGGATGCCGAAGGAAGATCTGATCGAATTTGCGGGCACTGTGATGGAGTTGCTGCCCAATGCGATGTTCCGCGTCAAACTCGACAACGAGCACGAGGTGCTTGCCCACACCTCGGGAAAGATGCGCAAGAACCGGATCCGCGTCCTCGCCGGCGATCGGGTCAATGTCGAGATGACCCCCTATGACCTGACTAAGGGGCGCATCACCTTTCGCTTCAAATAGCCGTCCGCCGACGGCAGGCAGATTCAGTCGTGGCAACGCCGACGGTGCGCCCGCCCCTGGTGCTGGCGTCGGCATCGCCGCGCCGCCGAGAGTTGCTCGCCCAACTCGGGATCGTCCCGGACGCCGTCGACCCGCCCGACATAGACGAGACGCCACGGCCGGGCGAACTGCCGGCCCAGCACGCCAGACGGTTGGCGTTAGCCAAGGCGGCGGCGGTCGCGCCGCGTCATCCGCAGTCCTACATTCTGGCCGCCGACACCGTGGTGGCCTGCGGCCGTCGCATCCTCCCGAAGGCCGATACGCGTGTGAGCGCCGAGTCCTGTCTCAAGCTGCTGTCCGGTCGGCGCCATCGCGTCATCGGCGGCCTTTGCGTCATCGCGCCGAATGGAAGAATGACCGTTCGGATCGTCACCTCGCAGGTCATCTTCAAGCGATTGAGCGCCGACGAGAGAGCAGCCTACTTGGCCAGCGGCGAATGGCAGGGCAAGGCCGGCGGCTATGCTATCCAGGGCCGCGCGGCCGGCTTCATCGCCTGGATCAGCGGCTCCTACAGCAATGTGGTCGGCCTGCCGCTGTACGAAACCCATGCCCTGCTGGCCGGGCTGGGATACCCGATCGAGCCGGCCTGATGCCGTCATCACGCCGTGCGCGCCACCGCCTCTTGGTATCGGTCAGGCGCGATCACCGCTGGGCCGCTTGGCTTGCAGACGAGCGCGTCGTCGAATTCCAACATGAGCGAGAGGGCGAGGCGAGCGCGCTGGGAAACATCTATCTCGGTCGTATCACGCATGTGGAAAAGGGTCTCGGCGCGGCCTTCGTCGACATTGGCATGAAGCAGGCGGCGTTCCTCCCGTTGAGCGAGGCCAGCACGCCGGCCGTCGAAGGCGCCGAGGTAGTCGTACAGATCGAGCGCGCGGGCCGGGCCGGCAAGGGACCGCGCGTGACGACGCGCGCAAGCCTTGCCGGCGTTTGCTTGATTCTGCTGCCGGGGCGTCGAGGGATCTCGGTGTCGGAGCGCATCGCCGACAGGGACGAACGGTCGCGGCTATCGGCGCTCGTGAAGACCCTCGCCGAGGCAGGCGAAGGATTCGTGGTCCGGACGGCAGCGGGCGGTGCGCAGGAGCAGCAGCTGCGCGAGGAGGCCGCCGCGCTGCGAACGTCGTGGCACGATCTGCTGGGTCGGGAACGCACCCAGCCGCCTGCCGTGATCTACCGGCAGCCATCCATCGATCTCCGACTGCTGCGTGATCATGGCCCGCAGTTCGACGAAGTACTCTACGATCAACGGAACGCCGCGGCGGCGGCAACGGCCTGGTGTCGCTCTATGCTGCCGGCGCTGGCAACGCGAATCGCGTTCCGCCGCGATGTCGAGTGGACCCCCGCGCCGGCCGAGATTCTCGAACAGGTCGAGGATGCGCTTCAATCAAGGATCGACCTGTCGACGGGCGGTGGCCTCGTGATCGAACCGACCGAAGCCATGACCGTCATCGACGTCAATGCGCTGTCGGCAGGCAACGCCCAGCCAGATGCCGCCAACGAGCGCGTGCTGCTGCGCACGAATCTGGCGGCCGCCGATGAAATCGCGCGCCAGGTTCGGCTCCGCAACATCGGCGGTATCGTCGTGGTCGACTTTATCGATCTGAAGGAGGGCGCCCATCGTCGCGAAGTCGTCGGTCGTCTGCGTGCCGCGGCGGCGAATGATTCAGCGCCGGTCTGGGTTGGAGCCATGTCGCGCCTTGGTCTGGTTGAGTTGACGCGCAAACGGCGCGGTCCGACACTGTCTGAGGTTATGACCCGGTCCTGTACCGCCTGTGACGGCACGGGCCGTGTGCGGCAGCCAAGGGATGAGGCATGATGGCGGCCAAACTCGAACACTTCGCAGAGCACCGCGAGTTGCGCCGGCGCGCGGCTGAGCCGAAGAACCGCGCCCGAAAAGCCGGCCGTGGTTGTCCGATCTGCGGCGCGCCGGCGGCCGGACGCTATCGGCCGTTCTGCTCGGGGCGGTGTGCCGACATCGATCTCGCGCGCTGGCTCAATGAGAGCTACCGGGTCCCCGGCGAGACGGTCGAGCGACCGACAGAAACAGAGAAAACAGAGCCGGATTAAGCAGTTATCCGCTGTCCTGCGTGGCTGGACAGGCCTGCGGATTTTCTCTATAAGCCGGTGCTTCCGACGGACCCCCGCGGTCAAGCCCAGGTAGCTCAGTTGGTAGAGCAGCGGACTGAAAATCCGCGTGTCGCTGGTTCGATTCCGGCCCTGGGCACCATCACTCCTGCAAGCGCTGCGTGACGAGTAGACGCCCGGAAGCAAGATCTCTTTGTCCCGCCTGTGTTAAGGCTTCTCGGACGCCTGTCGCTGATGGACGACGGGTCGCACTCGGGCGGCAGGCGTCCGAGAAGCCTTAACAGATTTCGGACGTGCGGTGTCGCAGAACCGATTGGAAGCGCCGCCCTTGGGTCGGGATGCTTGCACATGCTTCGCCTTTGCAACCGCCCCATCCACGAATGCTTCTTCTCGGCCAGGATGCCAATCCCTTGACTGGTCTCAATATGGCAGCCTAGCATTTTTTCAAAATGCTAGAGTAAGTTCCAGAACCGGAACCTCTTGGGCGCGCGGGATCGGAACACTTGGGATGGTTCTGCCGTCGCGAGCCGCCTTGCAGGGATGGTGCAGTGATTTGTCTCTAGAGCCGCAGAGCATGGGGTCGGAATGGCTCTGTTGAAGGATCAGGTTTGCATTGTCAGCGGTGCCGGCCAGGGCCTGGGTCGCGCGGTTGCCCTGGAGATGGCCGCCGAAGGGGCCAAGGTCGTGCTGCTTGAAAGAAACCCGGATACGGTCGCGAAGGTGGCATCCGAAATCGGCCGCAATGGCGGCCATGCCGAGCCCTACGAGGTCGATGTCACGGACTATGATGCGTATGGCGCCGTGATCGCCGATGTGCTGCGCAAATTCGGCAAGGTTGATGCATTGGTCAACAACGCGGCCATAAACCCTCCTTCCAAGACAATACTGGAAGACAACCTGGAGGACTGGCGGCGGACGATTCAGATCAATCTCGAAGCCGTCTACATGGGCTCGAAGCTCGTGGCCCCGCATATGGCGCAAAGAAGCGGCGGAAGAATCATAAACATCGCTTCGATACAGGGGTTTGCGGCGAGCGGTGGCGTGGGCTCCTACAACGCCGCCAAAGGCGGTATGATCGCGTTGACCAAGTCGATGGCGGTCGAGCTCGGACCCTACGACATCCTCGTCAACGCCGTGGCGCCGGGATTCATGTCGACGCCGATGTCGATCATCGACGGCGTCAATGAGACCGAGACGCCCGAATTCATCGAATGGTATGTGGAGAAAGGCAAGATACCGCTTCGCCGCACCGGCTACCCGGAAGACGTTTCGGGTACGGTCATCTTTCTCGCCTCAAGCTACTGCCGATACATGACCGGTCAACTGCTCGTCGTCGATGGCGGATTGATGAGTACGTTCTAACAATGTGACAGCCGCAGCCAACAGGGAGGCTCGATAATGGCAATGAACAGAAATGACTCAGATGGTTTTGCTCGTCGGACGCTGCTGAGAAGGTCCGCAGGCATGGGCGCCGGAGCGGCGCTCAGCGGCTTGCTGCCCTCGCTATCGGCACGGGCGGATGCGCCGACGCTGAACATGTGGTGGTGGGGCGAACAGGAATTGCCCGGCCTGCAGGCGTTCGTCGACGACTCCGTCAAGAACTATTCGGCGGCGACCGTCAAGACGATGCTGCAGGATACTGCCGTCGTCATTTCCCAGTTCCAGACGGCCGCCGCCGCTGGAAAGGCGCCCGACATCCAGTACCTTTGGAACGGCATCTACCACATGGAGAGCGTGTGGCTGGGTTACCTGAGGCCGTTGAACGGCCTGGTAAACGATGATGTGCTCAACGCATCACGCGCGACATTGCTGAGCCACTACGACGGCAACGTCTACCGGCTCGGCTGGTATCCGCTGCCGATGCTCTGGTGCTATAAC
>JBGPEQ010000315.1:0-5343 GCA_041482855.1 Dongiaceae bacterium
CGCGATGCCATCGACGTGCTGGGCCGCGTCGATGGGATCAGCTTCATCTGGTTCACGGACGCCGACGTCGTGCGCCATGCGTTGGTCGGCCGGATTGTTCGTGCTTATGACGAGCGCGACCGCGGCAAACAGCAGGCGGATGATTCGAAGGCGTGAATCCCGAATTGCCGATTGTACCAAACGATGGGTGAGCTGGCCGCAGAGTTCGACATTGCCGTGAGGATTTTAGATCCTGCTTGGCGGCGACTCTGGCCGGTGGCGGTCGGCGGCGTCCGCAGCGCGGCCCGAACGGTGCTCGACCGGGCCGTGCATCGGCCACTCTCCCATGGCGGTCAAGTTCTCGAGTTGACGATTGTGCTGGCCGGCGACGACGAGGTGCGGCGCTTGAACCGCGATTACCGGGGCGTCGACAAGCCGACGAACGTGCTATCATTCGGCGACGCGGGTGACAGGTGGCAGCGGGCGACCGGCGAACCTGTCATTCTCGGAGATGTGATACTGGCGCGGGAAACCGTGGCGGCAGAGGCTGCGGCACAGGGGAAGAGCATAGCGGACCATTCCCTTCATCTCGTCGTTCACGGAATCCTGCATCTGCTCGGTCATGACCACGAGTCCGCCAGAGAAGCCGATGCGATGGAAGCGCTCGAGACCGACCTGCTGGCCCTGCTCGGCATCGCCAATCCCTATGCCGTGCGCGCGGGACGGCGCGCGCGGCGGCAGGTCTGAGCGCTGCCGATGAGCGAATCGTCTGCATCCCGATCGTCGCGCAGCGAGGGCACGGGTGGATCGTCGCCGCTGCAAGGCCTGAAGAACTGGCTCAGGAGCCTGCGCCGCGGCCGCAACGGCGATACGCTGCGCGAGACCATCGAAGAGCTGATCGAGGAAGCCGAGACCGAAGTCGACGACCCCATCACCGAGGATGAGAGCGCGCTTCTTCGCAACATTCTGCAGCTGCGCAACCTGACTGCCTACGACGTGATGGTGCCGCGCGCCGATATTGCCGGTGTGTCCGTCGATATCGAGCTTGCGGATCTCGTTCGGATCATGAGTACGAAGGGCCACTCGCGGCTGCCGGTTTATCGCGAGACGCTTGATGACGTGGTCGGCATGGTCCACATCAAGGACGTGCTCACCTGTCTCACCGGCGATCGGCCGTTCGATCTGAAATCGATTCTGCGAGAGGTGCTGTTCGTCGCGCCGTCGATGCGCGCGCTCGATCTGCTGCTGCAGATGCGGCTCGCGCGCATCCACATGGCCCTGGTGATCGACGAGTTCGGCGGTATCGACGGCCTCACGACCATCGAGGATGTGGTCGAGGAAATCGTCGGCGAGATCGAAGACGAGCACGATGTGGAACAGGGCCCAAAGATGCTGGCGCGGCCGGACGGCAGCCTGATCGCCGACGCCCGCACGACGATCGAGGAGTTCGAGCGCCGCGTCGGGCCGGTCTTGTCGGACGAGGAACGCGAACAGGACATCGACACGCTGGGTGGCCTGGTATTCACCCTGACCGGCCATGTTCCGACGCGCGGAGAATCCGTCGCCCATCCCTCGGGCATCGTATTCGAGGTCGTCGAGGCCGACCCCCGCCGGGTTCGGCGGCTGCGAGTCCGCAACCTACCGCAACGATCGGCGAGCGAGGATGGCGGAACGCCCGGCTAGCGCCCCTTCGGCTGCAATGCGGGCGGGCGCGGCCGCCCCTCGATTGTCCGTTGTGTTCGGGCGCCTCGGCGCTTGGCTCGATCGGCAGTCGCCGTGGCGTTTGCGGGGCATGGCATTGCTGCTGGGGGCGCTTGGCGCCGCCGCATTGCCGCCGGTCTACGCGCTACCCGTCCTCATCGCCAGCTTCTCTGGGTTGGTGCTGCTGGCGGATCGCACGCCGCGGCCGCTTGCCGCGATCGCGCTTGGCTGGTGCTTCGGGCTCGGCTACTTCGTCGCGGGGATCTATTGGGTCGCCAACGCGTTGCTGTCGGTCTCCGCGGCCTTCGGCTGGCTGTTGCCCATTGCGATCACGGGGGCCGTCGGTGGGCTCTCAGCGTTGCTCGCTGCATTTCCAGCGCTCGCCGTCGGATTGGCGCGGATCCTGTGGCCTTCGGGCCCAGCGCGCATTCTCGTTCTGGGGATCTGCTGGACACTGTTCGAATGGCTGCGCGGCTGGGTCCTCACGGGCTTCCCGTGGAACCTCGTCGGCACCTGCTGGGCGTTCTCCGATGCGATGAATCAATTTGCCGCGTTGGTTGGTGTCTGGGGTCTCAGCCTCGTCACCGTCATTGCCGCCGCCTTGCCGGCACTGCTGGTGGATTGGAGCGGCCGCAGGTCGATTGGCGACGCGGCAATTCGGCGCACTCCGTCTGCAGCGGTCTGCATTGCCGGCGGATTGGCGCTTCTGCTTGCCATCTGGATCGGCGGATCGATTCGGCTGTCCGGCGCCGGCGAGCCCATGGTCCCCAATGTGCGGCTGCGACTGGTGCAGGCCAATGTCGTGCCGACAGACAAAGGCTCGGCCGATCGTGGCGCCGATGTCCTCAGGCGTCACTTGCGGCTAACTCGCGAAACGGCGGGCTACGACAAGATCACGCACGTCATCTGGTCTGAGACGGCGGAGCCGTTCCCCTTGGAGCGTTTCCCCGATGTGCGCATGGCCGTCGCCGCGGCCGTGCCGGAGAGCGGCTTGCTGATAACGGGCGTGCTGCGCACCGACCCGCCGGACGGCGACTGGAAAGAGATCTGGAACAGCATGGCCGTCCTCGATCGCAGCGGGCAGATCGTCGGCAGCTACGACAAGTTTCATCTGGTGCCGTTTGGCGAGTATGTGCCGCTGCATCGGTTCTTGCCGTTCATCTCGAAATTCACGCCGGGGATCGCGGATTTCTCGGCGGGTCCGGGTCTGCGCACGCTGCGACTACCCGGGTTGCCGCCGGTCGGGCCGCTGATCTGTTATGAGGCCATATTCCCGGGTCAGGTCGTCGACAGAAGCGATCGGCCGCAGTGGCTGCTCAACATCACCAATGACGGCTGGTATGGCATCAGCGCCGGGCCCTATCAGCATTTCGTCAGCGCGCGACTACGCGCCGTCGAGGAGGGTCTGCCGGTCGTGCGCGCCGCGAACACGGGGATCTCCGGTGTGGTCGATCCCTATGGCCGCGTCCTGAAGCAGACTCAGCTAGGTGAGGAAAAGGCGCTCGACGTGGAGCTGCCGCAACCGTTGCAGGAATTGACGCCCTATGCGCGTTGGGGCGACGCAGCTACGGCTGTCCTGCTTGCTATCGTAGCGCTCGTAGCGCTTGCCGCATGGCGCAGGAATTAAGCCCCCGTGATGGGCGGACAGGCGGCAGATTCTCGTATTGACCGGCCGGTTCGCGGTCTCTAAGAGTCACCGCCGAACTCCAACCGCTCCAGGGTCCGATCGCGTCATGGCTCGAGGTCGCAAGCCGTCCGGCCGTACGGCCAATGCGGGACATCCCAATCCGATCGACATTCACGTTGGCGGCCGCGTTCGCCTGCGTCGGACCTTGCTCGGCATGAGCCAGGAGAAATTGGCCGAGGCCATCGGGCTCACGTTCCAGCAGGTGCAGAAGTACGAACGGGGCGCCAACCGCATCGGCTCCAGTCGGCTGTTCGATCTCGCGCGCGTGCTCGATGTCTCCGTTTCCTACTTCTTCGAGGAGATGTCGTCGACGGTCGCGGCGAAAACGCCAAGCCGGATGCGCGGATTTGCCGATTCCAAGCCGGAACCGTTTGAACCGGACCCGATGGCGCGGCGCGAGACACTCGAACTCGTGCGCGCCTACTACCGCATCGCCGATCCGCAAGTGCGCAAGCGCGTGTTCGAACTGGCCAAGACTCTCGGCAAAACGAGGCGGGTCGACGCTTAGACCGTGCATCCGGTCGTGACCGCGCCCTTGCAACCAATGAGAAAGGGACAACGCGTGCCCAGGACCAGCTATCTCTTCACCAGCGAATCCGTGTCCGAAGGTCACCCCGACAAGGTGTGCGATCGCATCTCCGACGCGATCGTCGATGCCTACCTCACGGCGGATCCCTATTCTCGCGTCGCCGTCGAGACCATGGCCACCACCAACCGCGTCTTCCTCGCCGGCGAGACCCGTGGTCCCGCTACAGTCACTAACGAGCTGCTGGAACAAGTCGTACGCCATGCCATCAAGGACATCGGCTACGAGCAGGACGGTTTTCATTGGCAGCGGGTGAAGATCGAGACCTTCATTCACCCGCAATCGGCCGACATCGCGCAAGGCGTCGATGCCAAGGGCAACAAGGATGAAGGCGCGGGAGATCAAGGCATCATGTTCGGCTATGCCTGTCGCGAGACCGAACGTTTCATGCCCGCTCCGATCTACTACGCCCACAACATCCTGCGTTCGCTGTCGGAAGCCCGGCATTCCGGCGCCGAGCCTGGGCTTGGACCGGATGCCAAGAGCCAGGTCACGTTGCTGTATGAAAACGGCAGGCCCGTTCGCGCGACTTCCATCGTGGTCTCGACCCAGCACAGCGCGGACCTCGATCAGGAAGCCGTGCGCGAGATCGTGCGGCCGCATGTCGTGAACACGCTGCCATCTGGCTGGATGTGTCCGGAGGAGGAATTCTACGTCAATCCGACGGGCCGCTTCGTGATCGGCGGGCCGGACGGAGACGCCGGACTTACCGGCCGCAAGATCATCGTCGACACTTATGGCGGCGCTGCGCCGCATGGCGGCGGTGCGTTTTCGGGCAAAGACCCGACCAAGGTGGACCGTTCGGCAGCCTATGCCGCCCGGTACTTGGCCAAGAACGTTGTCGCCGCCGGTCTGGCCGAGCGCTGCACGATCCAGCTGTCCTATGCCATTGGCGTTGCCAAACCGCTGTCGGTCTATGTCGATACCCATGGCACCGGCGCCGTCGCCGAGGACCGAATGGTGAAGGCCCTCTGCGATTTGGTCGATCTCAGTCCGCGCGGCATCCGCGAACATCTTGGCTTGAACCGCCCGATCTACGCACGCACCGCGGCGTACGGGCATTTCGGGCGCCCCGTCGATGCCGATGGCGGCTTCTCCTGGGAACGCCTCGATCTGGTCGATCGCTTGCGCGCGGCCCTGAATTGAGCGTGGCGGCGGACCGGGACGGTCAATGACCGATGCCCCGGTACGCAGCCGGGTCGATTGGCATGGCCGGCGCCGCGGCCGGCGACTGAGGCCCCACCGCCTGGACCTGATCGCGGAGCTGCTGCCGCGACTGCGCGTAGCTCTACCGCCCTCGGGTGTTGCCCTCGATCTCTCCGGGTTGTTCCCGCAGCCGCCGTCGCAGTTATGGCTCGAGGTCGGCTTCGGCAGCGGCGAGCACCTGGCA
>JBGPEQ010000316.1:0-5339 GCA_041482855.1 Dongiaceae bacterium
GACCATTCCGCCGCGCTTCACCACGAAGCAGCTGACCGGGAAGGTCTGCTCGCCCGGATGCTCGAACACGAAGTCGACGTCGTTGCCCTTGCCGGTGACGTCCCAGATCGCCTTGCCGAAGGCGCGCACCTTCTTCATGTATTCGCCGTAGCCGGCGACGTCGTCGACGTCCGGCAGCGGCCCCCAGCAATCGAACTGATTGCGGTTGATGACGCCCTTGGCGCCGAGCTGCATCACGAAATCGCGCTTGCCGTCGTCGGAGATGATGCCGATGGCATTGGCGCCGGCGGTCGAGATGAGCTGCACGGCCATCGAGCCGATGCCGCCGGAGGCGCCCCACACCAGCACGTTCTGCCCGGGGCGCAAGATATGTGGGCGGTGGCCGAACAACATCCGATAAGCGGTGGCGAGCGTCAGCACGTAGCAGCCGCTCTCCTCCCAGGTCAGGTGGCGCGGACGCGGCATCAGCTGCTGCTGCTGCACGGCGGTGAACTGGGCGAAGGAGCCGTCCGGCGTCTCATAGCCCCAGATGCGCTGGGAGGGGCTGAACATGGGATCGCCGCCGTTGCACTCCTCGTCATCGCCGTCGGTCTGGTTGCAGTGGATGACGACCTCGTCGCCGACCTTCCAGCGCTTCACCTTGTCGCCGACCGCCCACACCATGCCCGCCGCGTCCGAGCCGGCGATGTGATAGGGCGCCTTGTGCACGTCGAAGGGCGAAATCGGGCGGCCGAGGCCGGCCCAGACGCCGTTGTAGTTGACCCCGGCGGCCATCACCATGACCAGCACCTGATAGGGGTCGGGCGCCGGCGTCGGCACGACCTCGACCTGCATGGCCTTCTCCGGCTCGCCATGGCGCTCGCGCCGGATCGCCCAGGCGTACATCTTGGGCGGCACATGGCCGAGCGGCGGGATCTCGCCGATCTCGTAGAGATCCTTCTGCTGCTGCTTGGGTAGCAGCGGGATCACCTTCGCCGATTCGCTCATCGATCCCTCTCGTGGTGGCGGCGGGCCGGTATGTCCCGGCCTCATGCTTCCTCGACTCTTAGCGAGTGCAGCATATTTTTGCAACGCACAATGGAGGCATCTTTCAACACTCGCGGTTAACACGAAAGATTATTGCGCAGTGCGTTTCGGCGACGTCCGGTATATGTATTGCAACGCAGCAACGCGCTGCGGGTTCCGTCTGGGATCGTAGCCTGCAGCGATCCTGCTTCGCCCCGGATTCGCGACAGGGTTCGGGGCGGCTCAGTCGAACACCCCATAGACGTCCGTGCTGTGACGGTCCGTAATAGTCCTGAACGCAACGGCGAATGCGGCCGTCGCGAATGCAACGCCCAGGATCCCGATCAGTGCGACGGCCGCCTCTCTCGCGCTGAATGCGATCGTGCCGGGCGCGAGCGGCCATGCCAAGTATGGCAGATAGGCGGCGACAATGAAGGGCAGGATGGCGAGGAAGGAAATAGCGCCGAGCCGGATGCGATAGCCGCGGCTCATGCGTGCGGACCCGCGCAGAATGGCGGCTGGCGCATCGACCGCGACAAGTGCGAACGCCAAGCCAAAAAACGGTGTCACAGTCACCGACATGAAGAGATTCCCTGCAACTACAATGAGAAGCTGTCCCAGCGCCGAGTTGCCGGCAGCCGCGGCCGCGCGTTTGGCCGAACGGCCCTCACCAGTCATGTGCGCGACCATCAGCACGAGCAGCATGAGCAGGATGACTCCCGCATATTCAACGACGTAGAACACCAGGGTCAGCCCCAGAAATCGCAGTTCGCGCCGGCCGAGGCGCATCGCTTGCTGCCATCCCGGCCGTTCGTTCTTGATTGCGGCGCGGTAAGCCGACATGGCGACGACCACATTGCCGAGCAGCATCGTGGCGATCTCCGCGAACGCAGCGGCATATTGCGTTGCCATAGCCAACGGCTTGGCGATCTCGCGGGCATGAAGAATCGATGCCGCGACGATGCCCAGCGCATAGCTCAGCGCGCCTACGATACCCGCCCACACTGCCGCCTGAATTGCATACCCTACGAGATGCTGGAGGGCTTCCCGATAGCCGCGCGCTATCGTTTGCAGGACGGGGAGCTTGGAAGCGCCAGCGACCGTCCCGCGATGATCGATATCCGCAGCGATCAGGTTGTCGCCGCTCAATCGAACACCCGGTACACGGAGTCGATGCGCGGCGACAGCCGCAGGTAGGCCGCGGCGACGAGGGCGGACATGACGAGGATGGCGGCGAAGGAGGTCGCGCACTGCAGAAAGCCCATGAGCAGGAGATCGACGAGCAGGAACAGGGCAGGATTGCTGTCGAAGGATCCGGCGGCGGCGCGCAACGCATAGATCCCGATCTCGACGACGGCGAGCGGCGCAAAGGCGAGGGCGCCGGCGATGAACATCCGGCCGGCATTGCCGTCCAGGCGCTGCCGGCCCTGGGCGAGCGGCGCCGGCGCGCTTTCGAACAGGACGATCGGCAGGCTCATGACCACGAGCGGCGCCGTCGCCAGCACCCACGCCCAATAGAATGCAAAGTTCGCCGGCATCGGGAGCCGCAGCGCCCAGTCGAGCTGGAGGGAGGCCGCCACGGAGCTCATCTGCACGACGAACGTCGGGACCAGGTGCACTATCAGCCAGTAGACGCTGACAGCGCGCAGCACGCGCGTCTCGCCGGGCCGCAGCTTCAGGGCGTGGCCGATGGCGGGCGGCAGTCCGAGGACGATGGCGCGCTGGCAGTCGATGAAGATCGCGGTGCCGCCCAGCAGCAGCACCGTCACGATCGTGATGACGAAGGCCAGTTGCAGCGCGGCCACCTGCAATCCTGCGCCCGCCCGCGCCATCACCATCGCGACGAGCAAGTACGTCGCGAACTGCACGACCCCGCCTATCGCCGAGAGGACGAGGATCTGCGCTGCATAGGTCCGAAAGTGACGCCCGACATGCCAATAGGCCTCGAGCGCGATCTGCGCCGCCGGCAGGGTTGTTCGTGGCGGCACCGACGTTTCTGGCAGCGGACTCTTCATGTGGCCGGTTCGATTTTCATTTGTTTGATTCGTCCATCAATCGAATATGCCGTACGTACCCTTGTTCAAATGCGCCGTGACGCGCTGGAATGCCACGGCGAAGACGCCAGTTACAACGGCTTCGGCGAGAAGACCGAAAAAACTGCCGACTGCCGATTGCAAGGCGAGGAGTATCGCGGTGTTCGGGATCCCCGCGAGGGATGGCGCGTATATGAGCGGCATGATCGGTAATGGGGCCGCGAACCCGATCGCCGCAAGACGTATGCGAAGATCCCGGCTCAAGCGCAGCGATTGCCGCAACGGGGACCCCGGCGCGTCGATCGCGATAAGCGGAAACGCCAGCCCGAGAAACGGCGTGAGCGCCACGGAAACGACCAGATGCGCCAGCAGGATGACCGTCACCGACCGGAGTGCCGGGATGCCGATGGCTGCGAGGGCCTGCATCAGCATGAGCGGTGCAACGCGGAGATTAACGGCAACGACTATGGACACCACTCCGAGATGTGCGGGGACCGAAAACAGGGCGGCTAAGCCCAGAAACCGCATTTCCCGCCGGCCAACTCGCATAGTCGCATTCCACCTCCGCCTCTCGTCCAGAATTATTGCGCGATAGACGGCGATCGCGATCAGCGATGCGGCAAGCAACAACTCGGCATACTGCACAAGATTTGCTGCTCCGGCTCTTACGACCGTCGCAAAGCTGTAGTGCATGCCAAGTTCCCTCGAGGCGTGAGTCGCTTCCTCTATCAGGTATCCTGTTCCGGTAGCCAACGCCGTCCAGACGACGGCCAAGAGGATGAACGACGCGAA
This sequence comes from Dongiaceae bacterium, assembly GCA_041482855.1. Lineage (GTDB taxonomy): Bacteria > Pseudomonadota > Alphaproteobacteria > Dongiales > Dongiaceae > JBGPEQ01. Next base: position 3,831 of record JBGPEQ010000316.1, read on the forward strand.
CCAACGCGCCGTTGCGCGGTACCCGTCCAAAATGGTGCGGAATACGGACAAGGATTCACTGGCGGCTTCGGTAGGTCCCTGTGCCGTGGTCATGCCTTTCGCCTTCGGGAATTCGCTAGGAGTGCGCTTCTATTGCAGCGCACAATCGGGTCCGCGTAATCTAGCCCGTCGTGTCACGATTTCAAAGGTCGCGGCATCAATGCCGAATGAGAACAAGTCAGGGACAACTGCACCCCGTCGCGACCAGCCCTGGCTGATCCGCACCTATTCGGGGCACAGCTCGGCCAAGGCATCCAACGAGCTCTATCGCACGAATCTCGCGCGCGGCCAGACCGGGCTCTCCGTCGCCTTCGATCTGCCGACCCAGACCGGCTACGACGCCGATCATCCGCTCGCCAAGGGCGAGGTCGGCAAGGTCGGCGTGCCCATCGGCCATCTCCGCGATATGCAGGCGCTGTTCGAGGGCATCCCGCTCGCCCGCATGAACACGTCCATGACCATCAACGCCACCGCGCCATGGCTGCTGGCGCTCTACATCGCCGCCGCCGAGCGCCAGGGCGCCGCCCGCAAGGACCTCGCGGGCACGGTGCAGAACGACATCGTCAAGGAGTATCTCTCGCGCGGCACCCACATTTTCCCGCCGACCGCCAGCCTGCGCCTCACCGCCGACGTGATCGCCTTCACCTGGCGCGAGGTGCCCAAGTGGAACCCGAACAACGTCTGCTCCTATCACCTGCAGGAGGCGGGAGCGACGCCGGTGCAGGAGCTGGCCTTCACGCTGGCCACCGCCATCGCCGTCATCGAGGCCGTGAAGGCCACGGGCCAGGTGCCGGCCGCCGACCTGCCGCAGGTGATCGGGCGACTCTCCTTCTTCGTCAATGCCGGCCTGCGCTTCGTGACGGAGATGTGCAAGGTGCGCGCCTTCACGGCGCTTTGGGACGAGCTCTGCCGCACGCGCTGGAACGTCGCCGACGAGAAGCTGCGCCGCTTCCGCTATGGCGTGCAGGTGAATTCGCTCGGCCTCACCGAGCAGCAGCCGGAGAACAACGTCTATCGCATCCTGCTGGAGATGCTGGCCGTGGTGCTGTCGAAGGACGCCCGCGCCCGCGCCGTGCAGCTGCCGGCCTGGAACGAGGCGCTGGGACTGCCGCGGCCGTGGGACCAGCAATGGTCGATCCGCCTGCAGCAGATCGTCGCCGAGGAGACCGACCTGCTGGAGTTCGACGACATCTTCAACGGTTCGCCTGTCATCGCCGCCAAGGTGGCGGAGCTGAGCGCCGCCGCAAAGGATGAGCTGGCGCGCATCGAGGCCATGGGCGGCGCCATCCCGGCCGTCGAGTCCGGCTACATGAAGGAGCGGTTGGTCGAGTCGAACGCGCGCCGCATCGCCGCCATCGAAGCCGGCGAGCAGGTGGTGGTGGGCGTGAACAAATACACGGACTCGGCGCCTTCGCCGCTCACCGCCGGCGGCGACGCCGATTTTCTCTCGGTCGACGAGAAAGCCGAGGC
>JBGPEQ010000317.1:0-5336 GCA_041482855.1 Dongiaceae bacterium
CGTGCTGCTGAACGGCAAGGCCATCGAGGTGATCAATCCGGCCCGCTATCTCGACCACGCCATCCGCGCACGCGTCGAGCGCCGCCGCCCCGATCGCAAGCGCCAAGCCCCGTCCGACGATCACGCCGCCGCACGGCCCGTGCGCGACGACCTGTTCGTCCGCAAGCCCGCCCGATAGAGCAGAGCCGCTTTCGGTTCTGCCGCTCGCTTGTCACCCCGGCGAAAGCCGGGGCCTATAGCCACGGCATTCGCATTGATATTCTCAGTCGGTGTTTATGGATTCCGGCGTTTGCCGGGATGACAATTGGGAATAGTGATCCCGATCCTCGCGACGGCATTCGAATCTACGGAACGCAAAAACGAACCGGGCCCCCGCAAGGGAGCCCGGCGCGAATCTAGCAGCTGCCTGTTGGTAGTGCGCGGTCGGCGCTCCGCCGGGATTAGCCGGCGGCGGCCTCCTTCGGTGCAACGGCGCCCTCTTCGCTGGGATCGCGCAGCACGTAGCCGCGGCCCCACACGGTTTCGATGTAGCTGTCGCCGCCGGTCGATGCCTTCAGCTTGTGGCGCAGCTTGCAGACGAACACGTCGATGATCTTCAGTTCGGGTTCGTCCATGCCGCCGTAGAGGTGGTTGAGGAACATCTCCTTCGTCAGCGTCGTGCCCTTGCGCAGCGACAGCAGCTCGAGGATGCCATATTCCTTGCCGGTCAGATGGAGCGGCTGGCCCTCGACCTCGACCACCCGGGTGTCCAGGTTGACCGACAGCTTGCCTGTCTTGATGACCGAGTCGGAATGGCCCTTCGAGCGGCGGACGATCGCCTGGATGCGGGCGATCAGCTCGCGCTTGTCGAACGGCTTGGTGAGATAGTCGTCGGCGCCGAAGCCGAGGCCCTTGATCTTGTTGTCGAGCTCGGACAGGCCCGACAGGATCAGGATCGGCGTGTTGACGCGGGCCGAGCGTAGCCGACGCAAGACCTCATAGCCGTCGATGTCCGGCAGCATGAGATCGAGCAGGATGATGTCGTAGTCATATAGCTTTCCGATCTCGAGCCCGTCCTCGCCGAGATCCGTCGAGTCGACGATGAAGTTCTCGGACTTGAGCATCAGCTCGATGCTCTGGGCGGTGTTTGAATCGTCTTCAACCAACAGAACGCGCATTGCGTACCCCGGCAACTTGGTGGAGGGAGCTTAACCTGTTAACCATTTTGCCGCTACTTTCTTAACAAACCTTTACCGGGCAGCAAAAAAGTTACCCCGCGCGGGGGCCGCTCGACCTTCACCGAAGCTTAACGAATCTTCGCCATGATCATGGTAACCGATTGATCCTAATAAAGTCTTTTGCTATCGGCGTGGAGGTGGGGGGATGGTCGTCCGATGAGGGCCGCGGTTGCCAGCAGAAAAAAACTATGCCCTCCGGCCATTCTTGAGGCCGGCGGCTCCATTGGGGCACGGCCGTGACGGCGATCGACCAGATGGCCCGCGTCTATCGCTGGGCCTGCAGCGAGAAGCGGCGGACGCTCGAGGATCTGCTCCGCCTGGCCGAACGGCTGCGCGCCGATATCGGGCGACTCGTCGGGCCGAGCGCGATCACGACCGGCGACGGGCAGTCCGCCGACGAGCGCCGCGATCGGCTGGCTCGCTCTATCGCCGGCCTAGAGGCGACGATCGAGCGGGCGCGCGAGGAATTGACGGTCGCCGAAGCGGAACTGGCGCGTGTCGAGCAGATGAAGCAAGGCCACGAGACCGCCGACAAGACGTCGATTCAGCGCCGCAATGAGCGCGCGGCCGGCCTCGGCCGCCGGCGCTAGCTCCAAAACGACTGCGGGCGGCCTAAGGGCCGCCCGGCAATTCTCAGAAATAACTGAAGCGGCGGAGTGGGGAACCGCTCTAGCGGGCCTCGTCGGCCGCCGCGGCGCCGCGATAGTCCTGCAGTCGCGTGACGCGCAGGCCGCGCAGGCCGTGCTTATCGATCAGCCGCTGCCACGACAGGAACTCTTCGACCGACAGGGTGTAGCGCTGGCAGGCGTCCTCGAGGCTGAGCAGACCGGCGCGCACGCCCGCCACGACCTCGGCCTTGCGTCGGATGACCCAGCGCTTGGTGCCCGGCGGGGGCAGGTCATCAAGCGTGATCGGCATGCCCTCCGGGCCGCGGACCGCACCCTGGCCAGCCTGATGATCTGCACTCATTCGCAACTCCGTCTGCAACGCATTCGGCTTTCGCCTTCTTCGATGCGCAACCATAAGTCATGTCCGCTTAAAAAAGCCCTAAACGCGACGGTTAACACATTGGCATTGCTTAATTCGCGACGTTAGCGAAGGCGCAGGACCGCGCTTGCCATTTGCGGCAGTCGCCGCGACGCCGATGGCGGGACGGGGCCTGCGCCCCCGGGCCTGGGTTCAAGCCGCTGGGCACCTCGAGGAGGTCTCGGCGCTTGAGCACAACGTCATGATTTTTCAACCTTTTTCTGCGATCTAAGAGTGCAATCTCGGCCTTGCGGCCGAAACCGAATCCCCTATACTCCGCCGCCATTTATTGAGCGGCGATCAACGAGCGAGGAGATGCGACCGTTGCTTCCCCCTGATTACCGACCGACCGAGGACGAGGAGTTCATGAATCCGATGCAGCGGGAGTATTTCCGCCAGAAGCTGCTGAGCTGGCGCTCAGAGCTGCTTCAGGAATCGTCGGAGACACTCAAGCACCTGCAGGAAGAATCGCTGTCGGAGCCCGACATTGCCGACCGCGCCTCGCTCGAAACCGATCGCTCGCTGGAACTTCGGACCCGCGACCGCGAACGCAAGCTGATCGCCCGCATCGACGACGCCCTCCAGCGCATCGACGAGGGCACCTACGGCTTTTGCGAGGAGACCAGCGAGCCGATCAGCCTGCGCCGCTTGGAAGCCCGCCCGATCGCCACCCTCAGCATCGAGGCCCAGGAACGCCACGAGCGCATGGAGCGCACGCACCGGGACGACTGACGCTCCGGCGTCTGAGCACTCTGCCCGGCGCATTCCGATGCTGCGCGACGCCGCCGGCCCCTCGGCGCCGAATTGATAGCATTTAGCGAGTTTACTGTTTATTAACGCTACAGGGTTAATGCTCCCAGCGCCGTTTCATGCCACCGTGCATTCCGCTCTGTTACAGCCGCGCGACCGGCGACAGCCTGGTTTTGTCTGGGTTGCGCCGCCGGCGATTGCCTCGGGGGAATGTCGGGTGGTTGACGGGCGAGTGGAGTAGCGGTCGACCAGACCATGAATCGCGCGATCCCAAGCCGGCGGGCGCCAACGGACGCAGGTAGAAGGCGCCGCCCCTCGGCGGTAGCCCTGCTATGCGCCGTGCTGGCATATTTCCCGGCGTTCACCGCGACGGCCGCCGATGGCGAAGGGGTCTCGACGGTGCTGTGGGGCGGCATTGCCGGCGGCATCGCCCTCGCGCTCCTCACCGGTCTCGCGCTCCTGCTGAACATGCGGCTGCGGGCGCGGCGCGAACGCGACCTCTTTGCCTCCAGCCTGGATACCTTGCCCGTCGCCCGCCAGATCGTGGCGCCCGACGGCAGCGTCATCTTCGCCTCGACCGCCTATCGGCGCATGTTCCCGGATACGCCCACGCCGGTGAAGGCGCTCCTGGAGGCGCAGATGACTACCGAGCCCGCCGAGGCCGATCGGCTGGCTCGATTGGAGGCGCAGGCCGCTGCCGGCATCGCCAGCCACACCGAGATCACCATCCGCACGCCCAGCGGCAACATCGAGTGGCGCGACGTCAGCGCCTCGCCGCTCCAGCTGCTGCCGGGCTACGTCGTCTGGGGCGTCGAGGACATCACGCCCCGCCGCCAGGTCGAATCCATCATCCGCCGCGAGCAGGAGCGCTTCGCCGACCTCGTGGAGCACGCCCCGATCGGATTCTATTCCGTCGACGAGCAGGGCCGTTTCCTGTTCGTCAACGCGACGCTGGCCGCCTGGCTCGAGCTGTCGCGCAGCGACGTCGCCGCCGGCCGCGTCTACCTGAACCAGCTGCTGGCCACGCCGGTGCCGGCGGGCACGCCGCCCTACGACCCCTTCGGCGAGAACATCAAGAGCGGCGAGGTCACGCTGAAAGGGCCGACCGGCAAGGTCATGCAGGCCTATGTCCGCCAGGAAGTGGTGCCGAGCGAATCCGGCACGGGCATCCGCACCCGCTCGGTCGTGCACGATCTCGGGCGCGAGCGCGCCCTCGAGGGCGCGCTGCGCTTCGCCGAGCAGCGCTTCCAGCGCCTCTTCGAGGAGGCGCCGGTCGGCATTGCCCTCATCGACCACAACGGCCGCCTGGAGGAATGCAACACCGCCTTCCGGGCCATGGTCGGGGGCGATGCTCACGGCCTCATCGGCCACCAGCTGCTGGAGTTCATCACCGAGCAGGACCGGCCGGCCGTCAACAAGCGGCTCGACGCCGTCATCGCCGGCCGCGAGAAGGGCATGCCGCTGGACGTGCGGCTGAAGCGCCAGCAGGGCGAACGCAGCGCGACACTCTATGTATCGCGGCGCGAGGAGGCGACGGGCCAGGGCTCGGGTTGGATCGCCCACTTCATCGACATCACCGAGCGCAAGCAGCTTGAGGTGCAGTTCACCCAGTCGCAGAAGATGCAGGCGGTCGGCCAGCTCGCCGGCGGCATCGCCCACGACTTCAACAACCTGCTGACGGCGATGATCGGCTTCTGCGACCTGCTGCTCGTGCGCCACCGCGCCGGCGACCAGTCCTTCGCCGACATCATGCAGATCAAGCAGAACGCCAATCGGGCCGCCAACCTGGTGCGCCAGCTGCTCGCCTTCTCGCGCCAGCAGACCCTGCAGCCGCGCATCGTCAACATCACGGACGTGCTGGCGGAGCTGTCGCACCTGCTGCGTCGCCTGATCGGCGAGAACATCGAGCTGCGCATGGTGCATGGGCGCGACCTCGCGCAGGTTAAGGTCGATCACGGCCAGCTCGAGCAGGTCATCATCAACCTCGCCGTCAACGCGCGCGATGCCATGCACACCACCGGCGGCACCCTCACCATCCGCACCGAGAACGCCGTGATCGTGAAGCCGGTGACCCGTGGCGACGAGACCATGCCGCCCGGCACCTACGTCTTGATCCAGGTGATCGACACCGGCCACGGCATCCCCGGCGACATCATCGATCGCATCTTCGAGCCGTTCTTCTCCACGAAGGAAGTCGGCTCCGGCACCGGCCTCGGCCTCTCCACGGTCTACGGCATCGTCAAGCAGACCGGCGGCTTCATCTTCGTCGATTCGCGCTCGAAGCAGGGCGCCACCTTCTCCATCTACCTGCCGAAACATGTGCCGTCGGCCTCCGATGTGCAG
>JBGPEQ010000318.1:0-5334 GCA_041482855.1 Dongiaceae bacterium
AGAGCTCGATGCCGACCTCGCGGATGTGGCCGGACTGCTCCTCGCCCAAGAGGTTGCCGGCGCCGCGGATGTCGAGATCATAGCTGGCCAGCGTGAAGCCGGCGCCCAAGGTATCCAGCGTCTGCATGACCTGGAGGCGCTTCTCCGCGACCTGCGAGAGGACGCGATCGGCAGGCAGCGTCAGATAGGCGTACCCGCGCTGCTTCGAGCGGCCGATGCGGCCGCGCAGCTGGTAAAGCTGCGACAGGCCGAACATGTGGGCGCGATGAATGACGATGGTGTTGGCCGTGGGGATGTCGAGACCGGACTCGACGATGCTGGTGGAAAGCAACAGGTCGTATTGGCGGTCGTAGAACGCGGTCATCGCCTGTTCGAGCTGGCGGGCGGGCATCTGGCCGTGGGCCATGACGAACTTGATCTCCGGCACCAGCTCGTGCAGACGCCTGGCCACCTTGTCGAGGTCCTCGATGCGCGGGCAGATGTAGAAGGTCTGGCCGCCGCGGTAGTGCTCGCGCAGGATCGCCTCGCGCAGGATGACGGGATCGTAGGGCAGCACGAAGGTGCGCACGGCCAGGCGGTCGACCGGCGGCGTCGCGATCAGGCTCATCTCGCGCACGCCGGAGAGCGCCATTTGCAGGGTGCGCGGAATCGGCGTCGCCGTCAGCGTGAGGACGTGGACGTCGGTGCGGAGCGCCTTCAGGCGCTCCTTCTGGGCCACGCCGAAATGCTGCTCCTCGTCGACGATGAGCAGACCGAGGGACTTGAACTCGATGCCCTTGCCGAGCAGGGCATGGGTCCCGATGACGATATCGATGTCGCCTGATTTGACGCCGGCTTTCACCTCCGTCGCGTCCTTGCCGGCGACCAGGCGGGAGAGCTGCTTGATCCGCACGGGCAGGCCGGCGAAGCGCTCGCCGAAGGTGCGGTAGTGCTGGCGGCAGAGCAGCGTGGTCGGCGTAATGACGGCGACCTGGAAGCCGGCCATGACGGCCACGAATGCGGCGCGCAGGGCCACCTCGGTCTTGCCGAAGCCGACGTCGCCGCAGATCAGGCGGTCCATGGGACGGCCGGAGGTGAGATCGTCCAGCACCTCCTCGATGGCGCGGCTCTGGTCGTCGGTTTCGACGTAGGGGAAGCGGGCGCAGAATTCGTCATAGATGCCCTCGGGCGTCGGCACCACCGCGCCCGACCTGACCTGGCGCTCGGCCGCGGTCTTGATCAGCTGACCCGCGATCTCGCGGATGCGCTGTTTGACGCGCGCTTTCCGCGTCTGCCATCCCAGGCCGCCGAGCTTGTCGAGCTGGACCAGCGCGTCCTCGGAGCTGTAGCGCGACAGCACCTCGATGTTCTCGACCGGCACGAACAGCTTGTCGCCGCCGTCATAGATGACGCGCAGGCAGTCATGCGGCGCGCCGCCCACCTCGAGCGTGGCCAGGCCGGCATAGCGGCCGATGCCGTGGTCGACATGGACGACGTAGTCGCCATCCGCGAAGTTGGCGAGCTCGGCCAGGAACTGGTCCGAGCGCTTGCGCTTCTTGGCCGGGCGGGCGAGCCGATCGCCGACGATGTCGGCTTCGGCGATGACCGCGATGTCGCCGGATTGAAAACCGGAGTCCAGGGGAAGCGCAACCAATCCGACATGGTCAGGCGGCAACGCCGGCAGATCAGACCAGCGCAACAACGAGCGCTGGCGATCGATGCCGTGGTCTTTCAGCAGGTGCGACAAGCGGTCGAGGCTGCCCGCCGTGTAGCCGGCGATTACCGTCCGATGGCCGTCCTTCTGCAGCGCGGCGACATGATCGCGCAGCACGTCGAAGACATTGACGTCGGGCTGCGCCCGCGCATCGGCGAAATCGCGTCCCTTGCGGCCGCCGGCGTCGATGACGTTCGGCGCGCCTTCCGGGGCATCGAAGGGCGACAACAGGGCGACCGCGCGATCGGCGAGCAGGTCATTCCATTCGGTCGCCGTCAGGTAGAGCATTTCCTTCGGCAGCGGCCGGTAGGGAGCACCCATCGCTTCGTCGGCCTTGCGATAGGCGAGGCGCGCATCATAGAAGTCGCCGATCAGCTCGATGCGCGCGTCGCGCGACTCGTCGGCCTGATAGTCGAGCGTAACGGCGGCGCCCGGCGCGTAGTCGAGCAGCGTACACAGCCGCTCGTGATAGAGCGGCAGCCAGTGTTCGAGGCCGGCATAGAGGCGGCCGGCGCTGACGGCCTCGTAGAGCGGGTCGTCGGCGACGGCGGTGCCGAAGCGTTCGCGGTAACGCGACCGGAACAGCTCGATCGCGCGCGCATCCAGACGGAATTCGCCGACGGGCTTGAGATCGATGGCAGCGACCTTGTCGTTGCTGCGCTGGGTCAGCGGATCGAAGGCACGTATCGACTCGACGTCGTCGCCGAAGAAATCCACGCGCAGCGGCTGCGAAGTGCCGGGCGGGAACAGATCGACGATGCCGCCGCGCACGGCGAACTCGCCCGCCTCGTTCACGGTTTCCGACCGCGTGTAGCCGTTGTGGGCGAGATAGGCGACCAGGGCTTCCGGCTTTGTCGTGCCGCCGACCCTGAGCGGAAACAGCGCGCCGTCGAAGAATCCCTGCGTCGGCACGCGCTGCAGCAGGGCGGCGACGGTGGTGAGGACGATCCGCTTCGTTGCGTTCGCCGCCGGCTTCAGCAGGCGCGTCAGCGTGTCGATGCGCTGGCTGACGATGTCGCGATGGGGCGACACCCGGTCATAGGGCAGGCAGTCCCAGGCGGGAAAGAGCAGGATCTCGATATCCGGAGCGAAGAACGCGATAGCGTCGGCCAGCTTCGCCAGCCGCGCATCGTCGCGCGCGACATGGACGAGCTGGGCCGAGCCGTCGCCCGCGGGTTGCCCCTGGACGAGTCGAGACAGCACGAGGGCATCGAAGCCCTCGGGCGCGCCGGCGATCAGCGTCCGGCCCGGGCCGGTCAGGTGAAGATGTCGTGCGGTCAAGATGCTGCGATGTGGAACTTGAAGTCTTTCAACAGCCGGAAGACATCGGTATCGTCGGCCGCCGGCACGGGGGCACGGCCGGTCAGCCAGTCATAGATGTCCGGGTCGCTCTTTTCCAGTAGCGCGCCATAGCGGTCAAGCTGTTCGGCCGTGAAATCGGCGAGATGCGCATCGGCGAAGCGACCGAGGATGAGATCGGCCTCGCGCATGCCGCGATGCCAACTGCGGAAGCGCAAGCGGCGGCGCTGGATCGCGAGCGCGTCGGTCATTCCCGGCTACCCAAGGCAATCGCATGAGCGGCCAGTCCTCTCTCCTTGTCACCCCCGCGAAAGCGGCTGTGAGCCGGTCCCTGGAGGCGCTGGATCGGCATCGCGCGTCCTTCGAGACGGCCGCTTCGCGGCCTCCTCAGGATGAGGAATTTTCTTATTGCCATCAAAAATCTACCTCATCCTGAGGAGCGCCCGAGGGGCGCGTCTCGACGGACGCACGACGTCGGTGCAGATCTCTCGGATCTCGCCCTTTCGATTTCTTCACGCGCTCGAAAGGGGGAATCCAGGACAACCGAGTTGGTGGCTTGTAACGCGTAAGACGTGGGTTCATGCGATTGCCATTCCCGGCCTTCCCTCCTGTCACGTCGGCGGAAGTAGGATATAGAAGCCCTGGTCTCGTTTGTCAGCGGCAGTTCCGGTTCCGGCTTTGCGTCCTGAAATCCTCTTTCCCCTGTTCGCTCCCGTGACGTCGGTGCCTGGCGTCGGCCCGCGCTTCGCCAAGCTGATGGAGAAGCTCGCCGGCGAGAAGGTCGTCTCGCTGTGCTGGCATTTGCCCTCCGGGCTCATCGATCGCCGCCTGGCGCCGAAGCTGGCGGATGCTCCGGAGGGCGCCATCGTCACGCTCACGCTGATCGTCGACGGTCACGTCCCACCCGCCAATCCGCGCCTGCCCTATAAGGTGCGCTGTCGCGACGAGACCGGCTTCATCCATCTCGTCTTCTTCAACGCGCGCCCCGACTATCTCCTGAAGGCGCTGCCCGTGGGCGAAACGCGCGCCGTCAGCGGCCGTGTCGAGCGATACGAACGGCATGGGGCGGAGCTACAGATGACGCACCCGGATTACATCGTCCCGCTGGCGGAACTGGCGACCCTCCAGAAGGTCGAGCCGGTCTATCGCTTGACCGCAGGATTGACGCCGAAGGTACTGGGCAAGGCGATCCGCGAGGCCCTCGCCCGCGCGCCCGAACTGCCGGAATGGCAGGACGCGGCCTATCTGAAGCGGCAGGGCTGGCCGGCTTGGCACGCCGCGCTGCTCGCGGTGCATCAGCCGGAAAGCGAGCGCGACCTGGCGCTGGATACGCCGGCGCGCCAGCGGCTGGCCTTCGACGAACTGCTGGCCAACCAGCTCGCGCTCGCCCTCGTGCGCGTCCGCCAGCGCCGGCAGGCGGGCCGGCGGATCGTCGGCAGCGGGAGCCTGCAAGGCAAGGCGATCGCCGCCCTGCCCTTTGCCCTCACGCCCTCGCAGACGCGCTCGTTGACCGAGATTCAAGCGGACATGGCATCGGAGACGCGCATGCTCCGCCTGCTCCAGGGCGACGTCGGCAGCGGCAAGACGGTGGTGGCGCTGCTGGCCATGCTGACGGCGGCCGAGGCCGGTTGCCAGGCCGCGCTGCTGGCGCCGACGGAGATCCTGGCGCGCCAGCATTTCGCCACCATCGAGCCGCTGGCCAAGGCGGCCGGCGTGCCGGTCGCGCTGCTGACGGGCGCCGACAAGGCCGCCGCGCGCACCGCGGTTCTCGCCGGCCTGGAGTCGGGCGAGATCGCGCTCGCCGTTGGCACCCATGCCCTGTTCCAGGAGGAGGTGGCATTCCGCGATCTGGCGCTGGCCGTGATCGACGAGCAGCATCGCTTCGGCGTGCATCAGCGCCTGATGCTGGCGGCCAAGGGCCAGGCCGCCGATGTCCTGGTGATGACGGCGACGCCGATCCCGCGCACCCTCATGATGACGGCCTACGGCGATCTCGATGCCTCGCGCCTGCTGGAGAAGCCGGCGGGACGCCAGCCCATCGACACGCGCGCCCTGCCGATCGAGCGGCTGGACGAGGTCGTCGTCGCGGTCGAGCGCGCGGTGCACAGCGGCGCGCGCGTCTTTTGGGTCTGTCCGCTGGTCGAGGAGTCCGAGGTCGTCGACCTGGCGGCGGCTACGGAGCGGCATGCCCATCTGAAGCAGCGCTTCGGCGATCGCGTCGGCCTCGTGCACGGGCGGATGAAGACGGCGGAGAAGGACAAGGCGATGGCCGATTTCGCCGCCGGCCGCACGCAGATCCTGGTGGCGACGACGGTGATCGAAGTCGGCGTCGACGTGCCGGC
>JBGPEQ010000319.1:0-5328 GCA_041482855.1 Dongiaceae bacterium
AGCGACTGGAGTCCGCCCGGCGGCTGTTGGATGGGCACGACGTCCTGTGCCTTACCTATGAGGAGGACATCGCCGAAGATCCATCGCGCGCCTATCGCCGTGTCTGCGACTTCCTCGGGGTCGAGTTGGAGCCTGTCGAAATCAAGTATGGCCGGACCACGCCCTTTCCGCTCTCCGACGTCATCGAGAACTTCGACGAGGTGAAGGCGGCGCTCGCCGGCACCGAGTTCGAATGGATGCTGGCCGAATAGCCGTCGATCGCTGCAATTCCGGTGCGGCGAGGGACAACATGAAACTGGAATCCACCCGTCAGGCATCGCACGCGAGTCTCACCTCCGGCGGGGTGAATTTCTGCTGATGCACCTGGAATGACGGAAGGGTGCCGGATTCACTGCTCGTTGCAACCGACTTTTTTCCCAGGTCTACGCATCGAGCCGGATGAGACCGAATCCCCTTCGGTTCGTTGAGCCGGGCTCGTGTCGTGCAGAGCATGCACGGATGATACCGCTGACGCCAATGTGGCGACGGCGGCACGGTCAACTTCCGTTGGCTCGACCGCACCGGGCGCGCTAGGCTGCGCGCAAGCGAGGAGCCGTTCGGAGGAGAAGATGCCGCGTTACGTCACGGTCGGCTGTGCGCAATTGGGGCCGATCGCCCGCAGCGAGAGCCGCCCCCAGGTGGTGCGCCGGCTGATCGAGCTGATGCGCCAGGCCCACGGCATGGGCTGCGACCTGGTCGTCTATCCCGAGTTGGCGCTGACGACGTTCTTTCCGCGCTGGGTGTTGACCGACCAGGCGGAGATCGATTCCTTCTACGAACGCGAAATGCCCGGCGCCGAGACGCGACCGCTGTTCGCGGAAGCGCAGAAGCTGAAGATCGGCTTCCACCTCGGCTATGCCGAGCTGACTGCGGAGAGCGGACAGCTCCGACGATTCAATACTTCCATCCTCGTCGACAAGAGCGGCCGCATCGTTGGCAAGTATCGCAAGATCCATCTGCCGGGCACCGCCGACGCGATCGAAGGACGGCAGGGCCAGCATCTGGAGAAGCACTATTTCGAGGTCGGCGATCTCGGTTTCGGCGTGTTCCGCGCCTTCGGCGGGATCATGGGCATGTGCATCTGCAACGACCGGCGCTGGCCCGAGACCTATCGCGTCATGGGCCTGCAGGGCGTCGAGATGATCATGCTCGGCTACAACTCGCCGGTCGGCCTCGGCGACACATACGACCTCGATTCGCTCGAGCTGTTCCACAACCACCTGGTCATGCAGTCGGGCGCCTACCAGAACGGCACCTGGGTGATCGGCGCCGCCAAATGCGGCTTCGAGGAGGGCTATCACATGATCGGCCAGAGCGCCATCATCGCGCCCTCCGGCGAGATCGTGGCGATGTGCCATACCTGCGAGGACGAGCTCTGCGTCCGCCGCTGCGATCTCGATTTCGGCTACCGCTACAAGAACGACATCTTCAATTTCGCCGCCCACCGGCGGCCGGAGCATTATCGTCTCATCGTCGAACGAACCGGCGCGAAGCCGCCGCCGGAGTGAGCGCAGATCCGCGGGGATACATGCGCTCCTACGAAACAGGGAGCAGACGCAGTTGGCACAGCTCGATCTTCTCATCCGCAACGGCACGCTCGTCACCGCGAGCGACATCGTCCGCTGCGACGTCGGCGTGAAGGACGGTCGGATCTGGCGAAGCCGCTGGGACGTTCGGTGCAGTAGCAGCCGTTCGGGCGGATCCGTCACTCGCAATCGGTGCCGCGCTTGCCGAACCCAACCCTGCTGACTCTCGAACAGATCGTCCAGGCGGGCCTCTGCATCGGCTGCGGCCTGTGCGAGAGCCTGGCCGGACCCGCGCATGTCCGCATCGTCATGACGCCGGAGGGGCGCGAACGACCGGCGGTGAAAGCGCCGCTCGACGACGCCGCGCTCGGCCTCATCAACGCGGTCTGCCCGGGCCTGCGCGTCGAGGGGCCCGACCCGGTCAAGAGCGCGGATGGCATGCGGTGGGACACCATCTGGGGACCCGCGCTGCGGATCGCGAAGGGCCACGCCGCCGATCCCGCGATCCGGTTCCAGGCCTCGGCCGGCGGTGGTCTCTCGGCGCTGGCAATCCATCTCTTGGAGAGCGGCCGCGTCGATTTCATCCTGCATGTCGCCGCGTCGGCCGAAATGCCGATGCGCACGAAGCGCCATCTGAGCTTCGACCGGGCGCAGGTGATGGAAGCGGCGGGGTCGCGCTACGGCCCGGCGGCGCCGCTGGTCGATTTCGCGCAGCTACTCGAACGCGGCCGCCCGTTCGCGTTCATCGGCAAGCCCTGCGATGTCGCGGCCGTGCGAAACCTGGCCAGGCATGATCCGCGCGTCGATCGGTTGGTGCCGTACTTGTTAGGGTTCGTCTGCGGTGGCGCCTCGGAGTTCGCGAAGACTCGTGACCTCGTGCAGGGGTTCGGCCTGGAAGAGGATAACGTTTCCCTGCTGCGCTATCGCGGGATGGGCAATCCCGGCCTCACTCGCGTGGAAGCGAGGGACGGACGCGCCTTCACGACCACCTACAACGAGCTCTGGCGGGACGAAGGCAAGTGGATGTTGCAATTCCGGTGCAAGATCTGCGCCGATGCCATCGGCGAGCTGGCAGACATCGCAGTCTCCGACGTATGGCCGAACGGCGAACCGAAGGGCGAGAATGAGGGCTTCAACGGCTTCATCGCGCGCACGCCGAAGGGACGAACGCTTCTCGACGCTGCCGAGCGCGCCGGCGCGCTGGTCCTGATCGAAGACCTGGATTTTCGCGACCTCGATAACGTGCAGCCCCACCAGGTCCACAAGAAACAGGCCCTCGCGGCCCGGCTCGCCGCGATGCGCGACGCCGGCGCCGTTACGCCATCCTTTACGGGGCTGCGACTGGAAGCCGCCGCCGCGACGACCGATGCGGCGACTCGGCATGCCAGCTATGCAGGTATGTGCAATCGGCTTGAGCGCGGCGACAATCGCGAGCCCTTGGCCGCGCCGACGAGCGGCAGCGAGCGCGAATAGGTCGCAGACAGCGATCGCCGCCGCTGCATCGCATCCAGCACGGGATCACAAGCGCGCGAAACGATTTGAATTTTATCTTCGAACACTATCTCTGAAGTGAGCGGCCGTTCGATCGCGCCCCTGGCAACATCATGTGTCGGCGATGCGCTGTCCGCACTGGCACTGCGGCTCCTGGATATACTTCATGGACGGCCAGCCTGACCCTGCCGAGATCGCGCCAAGTGAGCGCTGATTGGCGGCGAGGGTGAGTGCGGCCAGAGACGACCCCATTGCCGATCATTGAGGCGCGGCCGGAATCGGCCTGTACCGGAATCCGGATAGAAGGTCATCTCGCCGAAGAGCGGACGGTGCCCGACCTCATACAGGTCCACGCGGACGAAGCCAAAGCCAACGGCCAGCACCTCCGCAGCCTTGATCATCGCCTCCAGATTGGCTGGCCGCAGGATGTTTGCCGGCTCCGCCGGATATTTGAGTTCGAACGGCTGACGGACCCACTCGCGATCGAAGAAAGTGCGCCTGTGGACCGTGGCGCGACCCGTGTCCACCTGGATGAACTCTACGCGCCCATTGAACACCATGAATTTATAGTCCCACGGCAGGGCATCGCCGGCACCGACGAAGGGCTCGACCATGATCTGGGGCGCAATGTGTAAATAGGCCCACTCGCCC
Source organism: Dongiaceae bacterium (assembly GCA_041482855.1). Lineage (GTDB taxonomy): Bacteria > Pseudomonadota > Alphaproteobacteria > Dongiales > Dongiaceae > JBGPEQ01. The sequence continues at coordinate 3,708 of JBGPEQ010000319.1, forward strand.
AGGGGCGCCCGACTCGGCGCCGCCATCCAGCGCTCGCAAAGAGCCTCGATCCTGCGCCAGTCCTTCTCGGCTTCGCGGCGTACGAAGTAATTGGTCGCACTGCCGTTGTTCGCCTTGATGACGAACGGTATGGGCCAAGTGCGACCGGACACGGGTGGCAATACCCGGCCGTGCCACAAAGTTGGGATGACCCATGCCGGGCCGAGCCTTTCCTCGACATACGCCTTGACCAAGACCTTGTCCGCCAGCCTGGGAAGGCGTTCGTCCCGGTCGTGGAGCTTTCTGAACTGGATCTTCTCTGTGAAAGTTGTTGGATGTTGCAGACGCGGGATCATTCCATGCCCAAGCGCATAGGAAAGCACTATCGCCATTCGTGGCGACATTTGGTGCAGGAGCCAATGATACCCGCGCTTCAAGAGTCGGGCCGCGATCGCCGCGGGCAGCGATGTTTCATTCGCAGCCTGCATCCCGGTCGTGCCAGCACTCCCCTATCGACGCGGCGGCGGCGCCGTGAGCCTGGAGGCCTGAAGGGCGCTCCATTCACTCGGCGGACCTTCGCTCATCATTTCGGAAACGAAACCTCTGCCGAACCCAGCGTTCGATCGCTGCATATTCCCGATCGAGGTAGGTCTGGATCGAATGACGTTCCAGTACGACGGCCCGGGCGGCCTTGGCGACGGTGACACGCGACGGATCGGCCCTTGCCCGCTCGATCGTCCGAGCAATCGACGCCGCATCCAGTCCGTCGCATAGATATCCAGTCACGCCGTCGGTCAGCAAATCGGCGATGCCCGGCACATTCGTGCCGATGCACACCATTTCCGATGACATCGCTTCGATCAGCGACTTCGGCAATCCTTCGTAGACGCTCGGCAGCGCGAAGTATTTGTGAGACTTGAAGAGTTCGGCAATCCGATCGTTCGGCATGCCGCGCGCAATTCTGACATCGGCACCAATGCCCGCAGCCAGTTCGACTACCGCCGGCTCCAGCGATCCCGTTCCCACGATTTGCAGCGCCATACCGGTGCTTTGGCAGGCTTGAACCAGATTGAGGACGTTCTTCTGCGGTTCCAGACGACCGACGAAAATCACCGTCCCGTCGATCGACTTCGTCGCGGCATCTGCCCCAAAGACGTCGGTATCGACATAGGTCGGGGCTACGAACGCCCGCTTCCCGCACGCGGTTCGACGTCGAATGCTTTCAGCGGCGGCCTCTGTCGTCACGGAGGCGATATCGGCAATGGAAAACAGCAGCCACTCCAATGGATAGGAAACGAGAAACGCTCCGTAGTGGCCCTTCTTCCAGTGGTGTCGCGACAGGAGATATCCGCAACGAGCGAATATCCGCACGCCCAGCAAGCGCAGTAGAATGGCGACCCATGAACCGCTGACCTGGTTGGTCTTTGCCACTTCTACTCCCTCAGCGCGGATCGCCCATAAGTTTCGCGGGTTCAGCGAATAGAGCAGGCGCGACAAATGACTTCGGAGCGGGCGCGGCGGACGCAGAAGCACGATGCGCCGACGCAGGCTTTCCGGAGCGTCGATCAGACACGTGTCGTCATCGTGGGCGTAGGAGAATATGTATAGGCGATCGACGAGGTCGCGCTTGAGGTACTGCAAG
>JBGPEQ010000320.1:0-5314 GCA_041482855.1 Dongiaceae bacterium
GCCGCAATCGCCGCAAACCAGGCGCTCGCGGTTGTCGCCTTCGGGCATCCGGCGCACGAAGGTTCCCGCGGGGCTTCCCGGCGGCTGGACGGGCTGGCTCATGCGCCTAGGGTGGCGCAGACGCGCGCGCCAGACAAGCCCGGCGCGGTTCTCTGAGATGCGTGACCAACCTGCGTCCTTCGACAGGCTCAGGATGAGGGAGGTTTTTCGTGGCACAAAGACAAGCCCTCATCCTGAGCCTGTCGAAGGACGCACGTCGCCGATCCCGGCCTGCTGTAGGCGGTCGATCGCGGCGGCATCCCTATGAGATGCCGACGACGACGTCCTCGCCGACGGTGATGACATCGGTCGTGTGCAGAGTCGCGACGGCGACCATGCCGGTGCCGTTGTGCAGGGGGCTGGTGTCGACGCTGACGTCGACGCTGCCGACTCCGGTCGTTAGGGTCACGCGGCCGCCGCGATCGGCGGCGGCAATTCCCAGGCTGTCGAACAGGGCGTCCAGATTGAGGACGTCGTGGCCGGCGCCGACGACCGTGTCGCCGTCGAAGTTGTCGATGATGTCCTTGCCGTCGAGCTTGCTGGTGTAGAACACCGTGTCGTCGCCGCTGCCGACATTGATGTGATCGTTGCCGGTGCCGCCGGTGATCTGGTTGAGGCCGGTGCCGCCGTCGAGCGAGTCGGCCCCGGCGCCGCCATCGAGCGTGTCGTCGCCGCCATTGCCGAGCAGCTTGTTGACGCCGGCATTGCCGATGAGGTGGTTGTCGGCCGCATTGCCGGTGCCGCTGATGCCGGCGATCCCGGTCAAGGTCAGGTTCTCGATCACGCCCTGCACCGTCGCGCCGATCACCAGGCTGAACGAGATCGAACTGTTGACCGTGTCGACGTCCCCGCCCGGGCTGCTGCCTTCATCGACCACGTCGCCGGCGTTGTCGACGACATAGGTGTCGTTGCCGGCGACGCCGATCATGTGGTCCTTGCCGGCCTTGCCGTCGAGCGTGTTGTCGTCGCCGTTGCCCGTCAGCGTGTTGTTCAGCGTGTTCCCGGTTCCGCCGATCGCGCCCGTCCCCAGCACCAGGTTCTCGAGGTTGGCGCCCAGCGTATAGGTGTCGGCGGTGCTGGTGACGGTGTCGATGCCGGCGGCGGCGCCGGCGGCCTCCGTCACCACGTCCTTGGCCTCGGCGACGAAAAAGCTGTCGTTGCCCTTGCCGCCGACCAGCGTGTCGACGCCGCCGCCGCCATCGAGCGTGTTGTCGGCGTCGTTGCCGGTGAGCAGGTTGCCGAGGCCGTTGCCGGTGCCGCCGAACGCGCCGGCCAGCAGGACCAGGTTCTCCACATAGGCGTCGAGCGTGTAGGCCGCGAGCGAGCTCCTGACGGTGTCCGTGCCTTGCAAGACATCTTCCGTGACGGTGTTGCCGAGATCGGCGATGAGGTAGGTGTCGTTGCCGAGCCCGCCGGCCAGGCTGTCCAGGCCCGCGCCGCCATCGAGGCTGTCGTTGCCGGCGCCGCCGGCCAGGCTGTCGTCGTCCGCACCGCCGACGAGGGTGTCGTTGCCGGCGTCGCCGGCGAGCGTATCGGCGCCGTCATTGCCGGTCAGCAGGTTAGCGCCGGCGTTGCCCGTCAGGTGATTCTTCTGTTCGTCGCCCGTCGCCTTGAGGGCGCCGATGCCCATGAGGATGACGTCTTCGATCTCCGCATAAATGCCCAGGGTCAGATCGATCGCGATGGTTGCCTTGATGAGGTCGCCGCTGTCGGACCCGAACTCCTGCACAATGTCCTTCGCGCTATCGACGACATAGGTATCGTCACCGGTGCCGCCGACGAGCAAGTCGCTGCCCGTGCCGCCGTCGAGCGAGTCGTTGCCGATGCCGCCATCGAGCGTGTCGTTACCGGCGGCGCCGGCGAGCGTATCGTTGTCGTCGAGGCCGACGAGCGTGTTGGCGCTGCTGTTGCCGGTGATGACGTTGCCGGCCGCATTGCCGGTGCCGGTCAGCGCCCGCCCGGTCAGCGTCAGATTCTCGAAGGCCGCGAAGTCGCCGGCGAGGGTCGTCGCGAACGGCGTCACCAGGGAATCGATGCCGCTGCCGCCGGGTTCGTCGGCGAGGTCGCCGGCATTGTCGATGACGTAGGTGTCGTTCCCGTCGCCGCCCCTCATGGTGTCGGCGCCCGTCTTGCCGTCGAGGATGTTGGCCGCGGCGGAGCCAATGATCAGGTTGGCGAGCGTGTTGCCGGTGCCGTTGGCGACGCCGGCCTTCGAGAGATCGAGATCTTCGAGACTGGCGCCCAGCGTGTAAGAGATGGTACTATCCACCTTGTCATGCCCGCTGGCGGCGGAGATTTCCATCACCCTGTCGGTCGGGCTGCCGACGACGTAGACGTCGTTGCCGTTGCCGCCGATCATGAGGTCGTTGCCGCCGCCGCCGTCGAGTGTATCCGCGCTCTCCCCGCCGGTCAGCGTATCGTTCCCGGCCAGGCCGGACAGCGCGTTGTTGCCGATGTTTCCGACGATCACATTCGGAAGCTCGTTGCCGGTGCCGTCGACGTTGTCGCTGCCGAGGAGCGTGAGGTTTTCGACGTTGGCGCCGAGCGTGAAGTCGTCCAGGCTCTTCACGAGGTCGGTACCCTGCTTCGAGTCCTCGGTCACGACATCGGTGGTGACATCGACCATGTAGACGTCATTGCCGGCGCCGCCCTGCATGGTGTCATTGCCGGCGTCTCCATTGAGGGTATCGGCGGCGGCCGTCGCGACGATAAGATTGTCCGACTTGTCGGCCGTGAAACCGACGGCCGCCTTGCCCGTGAAGTAGTAGTCCTCGACGCCCGCGATCGCGGTCTTGAAGGCGACGGTGCTGTGCACCTCGTCCTTGGCGTCGCCGCCGTCCTCGACGATCTTGTCGGCGGCGACATCCATGGCGTAGACATCGTCGCCCTTGCCGCCGGTCATGGTGTCGGCGCCGGCCTTGCCGTCGAGCGTGTTGGCCTGATCGTTGCCGGTCAGCTGATTGGCCAGCTCGTTGCCGGTCGCCGTCAATGCCGCCGCCAGCAGCACCAGGTTCTCCAGATTGGCCCCGAGCGCGTAGTTCAGCTTGCTCTGTACTGTATCGATGCCGGCGTTCTTGTCTTCGCTCACGACATCGCCGGCCGCATCCAGGACGTAGGTGTCGTTGCCGGCGCCGCCCTTCATGGTGTCGTTGCCGACGCCGCCGTCGAGGAAATTGGTGGCGCCGTTGCCGATGAGCAGATTGGGGTCGGCGTTGCCCGTGCCGTCGATCGCGGACAGGCCGGTCAAGGTCAGGTTCTCGAGGTTGGCGTCGGCGAGTGCAAAGGTCACCGAACTCTTCACCTGGTCGATGCCGGGATCGGCGATCTCCGTGACCTTGTCGCCGACGTTGTCGACCACGTAGATGTCGCTGCCGGCGCCCCCGAGCATGTCGTCGGCGCCGGCGCCGCCGTCGAGCGAATCATTGCCGGCGTTGCCGGTGAGGACGTTGTCGGCCGCGTTGCCGGTGAGCGTGTCGTTGCCGCCGCCGCCGGTCGCCCGCTCGATGACGACGCCGTTGGCGATGGTGAAGCCGCCGATGATGCCGCCGATCCACGAGACGTAGCCGCCGGCATGCGGATCGTGCGCTTGCAGCGTTGCGGCGTTCAAGTTGATGGTGCAGTTTCCGCTCTCGGCCGCGCCGCTGATCTCGTCATTGGCGCCGCCGGCATCCCAGATGCAGGACCAGAAGGTGCGGGAGCCGTTCTCGGTCGGCAGCAGGTAGGTATCGTCGCCGGTATGGTAACTGAGATTCTTGCCGTACAAGTACTGCAACGCCGCGACATCGAAGGCCATGGGCGTGCCCTGATAGCCATAGGCTTCCGAGTTCGGGTCGGGCGGAACATCGTCCCAACCGTCGTTGTAGCCCATGGTGGTCCAGATGCCCTGATTGAGGCGGAAATCGCCCTCGTCTGCGCTTCTATTGCGCGAAACCCCCGGAAAGAGCTGGCCGTCTTCCGTACCGCCGTCATGCGGATGCGCCAGCCCGAGCGAGTGACCGAGCTCATGGACGACCGTGACGAAGCCGAAGCTGCCCTGCGCGAGATCCGACCAGGAGGGATCGCTGACGTTGTAATAGCCGTAGGGAGGTGCGACCGTTTCGCTGGGGTCCGGCACCTCGTGGGCGCCAAGGATATTCGGGTTCGTGAAGAATGCGTCGAAGAAGGATTGTGGGGCCACCCACTCGACCATGTCGGCATCGCCGAAGCTTGCAGTTTCGACGAAGTCAATGTTGGCGACGTTTTCGTACAGCTGGAATGCCGCGCGGAACGCGTCCATTTCGCGCTGGTCCCAAGGCGCCGCATAACCGCCGAGGTCTTCGTTTGGCGCTCCAAAATGCACGGAGATCTGAATCGGCCCGGTCGGATTGTCGGAATCCCGGGCCCAGCCACAGCCCCACAGCAGAGAATCGAGATAGGGGCTCCCGGTGCCGAATCCGGGGAGGCTGTCATCCATATGGGCCACGTTCCACCCTCCCGATCACGCGCGCTGGCTGCCCCAGCCTGTCATTGTGAGAATCCAATCCGGCACGGCCTGTGATTCATATCACATTTTCGTACGACCGGACGATGAACGCCCGTGCTCGCGGCGAAGCGAAGGCGCCCCGACGGCATGCGCGGGGCATGGTGCAACCCCTTGAATCCGCGCGCAGACCCGGCGCGGCGCGCCGGCCGCGCTTGGACTTGACGAATTCTTTACCCTATGCTGCCGCGGTCTTCGATGGCGGGGTCGTGCGGCGAAAGATGGGTTGGCTAAAACAGTTCAGGAACAAGAGGGAAAGCCGGCGAATTGTCGAGGTCGGCTGGATGGTCGATGCCGACAAGGCCGGCTTCATCTACGAAGCCCCCCGGCAATATCAGCGCAATGCGCCGAAGCCGGCCTCGACCAAGGCGGTCGGCTTCTGCCCGGCCGTGCTCGACTACGAGGCCCGCATCTTCGAGGTGCCCTGCCCGTTCGACCTGCATTTACGGCTGGCACGCGATGCCGAGGGCAATCTGCAGCTGCAATATCCGCGGCCGAATGAAAGCGCGTCCAACCCGCAATATCTGAGCCGGCTGGTCGTCGCCTCCAACCCGACCGAATGGCGCGAGCCTGGCAAGCCGGTGCTGCAGATCATGACGCCCTATCGGTTCGTCGCGGACGAGCCGGTGTGGATCAACCAGCTGCCGCCGTTCTACCACTTCCGCCGGCCACCGCTGCCGGGGCTGATGATCGGCGGCCGCTTTCCCATCCATGACTGGCCGCGGGTGCTGAGCTGGGCCTTCGAGTGGCACCGGC
>JBGPEQ010000321.1:0-5313 GCA_041482855.1 Dongiaceae bacterium
GGTCGAGCGCACGCGCATCGCGACCGAACGTGCGCTGGACGAGCAGCGCATCAACAGGGAGCGCGACATCGAGCAGCTGGAGATCGAGCGCCGCAAGCTGATCGAGCTGGCCGAGCAGATGCGGGCCATCGCCGTGGCCGAACAGTCCAAGGCCCAGTCCGAGGCGCAAGCCGAGGCCGACGCGGCGCGCGAAAAGGCGATCGTGGCGGAGGAGCGGGTCTTCTCCGCCCGCGAGCGCGAGGTCGCCGAGCGGCGCAAGACCATCGAGCTGATATTGGCCACCCAGGAGGCCGAACGGCAGGGGATCGGCCTGCGCCTGGCCGCGGCGACCGAGAGGCATGTGGCCGACGATCGTGCCGCCGCCGTCCGCATCGTCGCCGAAGGCGAAGCCGAGGCGGAGAAGATTCGCGTCGCCGTCGCCAAGCTGCGCCATGCCGTCGAGGCCGACGGCGTGCGCTTGATGAACGAAGCGGAAAACACCCTGACGCCTGAGTCGCGGCAGCTGACCATGCGGCTGCGGCTGCTCGAAAAACTCGAGGGCATCATCCGCGAGAGCGTGCGTCCGATGGAGAAGATCGAAGGCATCAAGATCCTGCAGGTCGATGGCCTGTGGGGCGGCGCGCCTCGGGCCGAGGGCAACGGCGATGGGCGGCCCAACGTCGCCGAGGGCATCGTCAACAGCGCGCTGCGCTATCGCGCCCAGGCGCCCTTGATCGACTCGTTGCTCAGGGAGCTGGGCATCGAAGGCGGTGACTTCGGCTCCGGCATCGCCGGCATGCTCGGCCGCGGCTCAGTGCCCGGTACCGAGCCGAAGAAATAGGCCGGGTGGAAAGCAGCGAGGGTGAAGATCTACGTCTCCAGCGTCGTCGACGCGCCGGCCGAGCGCGTGTGGGACCGGGTGCGCGATTTCAACGGTCTGCCGAAATGGCATCCGATCGTCGCCGACAGCCGGATCGAGGGCAACCAGCCGGCCGACAAGGTCGGCTGCGTGCGCAGCTTCCACACCCGCGACGGCGGCCTGATCCGCGAGCGGCTGCTGGCGCTCTCCGACTACGACTACAGCTGCGCCTACGCCATCCTCGAGAGTCCGATGGGCGTGTCGAACTACATGGCCGTCATCCGCCTCGTGCCGGTCACCGACGGCAACCGTACCTTCTGCGAATGGACGGCCGAGTTCGATTGCGACCCGGCGCGCGAAGCGGAGCTGCGCGAACTCATCGGCCAGGGCGTGTTCAAGGCCGGGTTCGACGCCCTGAAGCGCCAGTTTCCCAAGACCTGAGCGAAGCCCGGGCGCGCGCCACCGCCATGGTCGCGATCATGCGCAGCGCGGTGATCGACGCGCCCATCGAGGCGGTATGGCGCGTGTTGCGCGACTTCAACAGCCATCATCTCTGGCATCCGCAGGTGGCGGCGAGCGAGATCGAGGAATCGCTGCCCTCCGACCAGCCGGGCTGCGTGCGGCGTTTCCGCCTGCGCGACGGGGCGGAACTGCGCGAGCAGCTGATCGCGCTTTCCGATCGCGACTTCAGTTTCACCTACTGCATCCTGGATTCGCCGATCCCGCTGCTCGACTATGTCGCGACCGTGCGCCTGCGGCCGGTGACCGACGGCGGCCGCACCTTCTGGGAATGGCGCTCGACCTTCCGCACGCCGCCCGGCCGCGAAGACGAGCTGGCCGGCCTCGTCGGCCGCGACATCTACGATGCGGGGTTCGCGGCGCTTGGCGCCTTCCTCGGCCGCGGCGGCGGGGCGCGCCCGCGGGCCGCCGCGGGCGCGGTGCAGCCGGCGTCGCACGCCGATGCGATCGAGTCGGAAGCGATCGTCGTCCGCGACCATGGCGGTCCCGAGGTGCTGGTCGCCGAGCAGGTGCGCGTGGCGGCGCCCGGTCCCGGAGAGGTCCGGCTGCGGCAGACGGCGATCGGCGTCAACTATCTCGACGTCTACCTCCGTGCGGGGCCGAACGGCCTGTTGATCCCACCGGCGACGCCGGGCGTGGAGGGCGCCGGCGAGGTGATGGAGGTGGGCGAGGGCGTCAGCCACATCCTGCCCGGCGATCGCGTCGCCTATGCCTGTCTGCCGGTCGGCAGCTATGCCGCCTTGCGCACCATGCCGGCCCATCAACTCGTCGTCCTGCCCCCGGCCATCGACGACGAAACGGCCGCTGCCGCCATGCTCAAGGGAATGACGGCCGAATACCTGCTGCACCGGACCCATCGCGTCCAGCGCGGCGACATCGTGCTCGTGCATGCCGCGGCCGGCGGCGTCGGGCTATTGCTGTGCCAGTGGGCGAAGCATATCGGCGCCACCGTCATCGGCACCGTGAGCACGCCGGACAAGGCGCGCCTGGCCCGCGATGCCGGTTGCGACTATCCGATCGTGGCGCCGCTCGCCGAGTTCGCCCCGCAGGTAAAGGACATCACCCGCGGCCACGGCGCCGACGTGGTCTATGACGGCATCGGCAAGGCCAGCTTCGCCGGCTCGTTCGAGGCGCTGGCGCTGCGCGGCCATCTCGTTCTCTACGGCCACGCGACCGGGATGCCCGATCCGATCTCCCACGCCACCCTGGCGGAGAAATCCGCCACGGTGACGCGGCCGGTGCTGTTCCACTACACCGCCGCGCCCGAGGACCTGCGCGACATGGCGAGGAATCTGTTCCGGATGATCGAATCGGGCGCGCTGCGGGTGTCGATCAACCAGCGCTTTCCGCTGCGCCAGGCCGCCGACGCCCATCGCGAGCTGGAGGCGCGCCGCACCACCGGCTCGACCATCCTGCTGCCCTGACCCGCCGCAACGTCAGCCGAGCGCGCGCATGACCTCGGCGCGGCTCAGGCGTTCCGCGATGTTCTGCAGGGCGAAGTTGAGGCCGGCATTCTGCCAGCTGTCGTCGATCGTCGAGGTGCCGTCGGTCACCACGATCACGTTGTAGCCGGCATCGGCGCCGTGGCGCGCCGTATGTTCGACGGAGAAATTCGTCCAGGCCCCCGTGATCACGATGGTCTCGATGCCGCAGCCGCGCAGGATCGTGTCCAGCTTCGTGTCGTAAAAGGCGTTCATGCGCATCTTCTCGACGACGATGTCGCCGGCCCGCGGCTCCAGGCCGTCGACCGGCGCCGCCCCCCAGCTGCCGCGCACCACCGCCTTCGAGTCGGCGACGCCGCGGAACAGCGGCGCGTTGAGCTTCAGCCCGGGCGCGCCCGGCTCGACGATGTAGTGGACGTGGATCACGGCCGCGCCGGCCTTGCGGAAGGCATCCGCCAGCGCGCGCACGTTCTCGACGACCTTCTGCTTCTTGGCGTGCGCCGGCGCCCCCGATTGGGCGAAGGCGCCGCCCTCCGTGATCACGTCGTTCTGCAGGTCCTGGATGATCAGCGCCGTCTTCTTCGCGGCGAGCTTCAGGTCGGCCATGCCAATTCTCCGTCAGCGCATGTTCATATAGGCGACGCGGTTGCCGCGCACCTTCAGCTTGACGCGATAGATCGAGGTCGAGCAGGCGCAGAACAGCTCGTCCCAGTCGCGCCCGCCCCAGTTCAGGTTGCCGGCATGCTCGGGCATGCCGATCGCGCCCAAGTGCGCACCCGCCGGCGAAAACACCCAGATGCCGCGCGGCCCCGTGACATACACGTTGCCGCGCTCGTCGCACTTCATGCCGTCGACCAGGCCGCCGGCGAACTCGCCGTTCCCGATCCGCCGCGCGAACAGCCGGCTCTTGCCGAGCGTGCCGTCGCTGCCGACCGGGAACACACGGATATGCGCGCGGGCCGAATCGTTCACATAGAGCGACTTCTCGTCGGGCGAAAAGCACAGGCCGTTCGGCGCCTCGAAGTCGTCGCTCTCCAGATGCAGCTTGCCGTCCGGCGACACCCGGAAGAGGCCCTGGAAGTTCAGTTCCTGGCTTCGCTCGACGCCGAAAACGGGCACGCGGCCATAGATCGGGTCGCTGAAATAGATCATCCGGTCCGAGCGCAGCACGACGTCGTTCGGGCTGTTCAGTTCCTTGCCTTGCCAATGGGAGGCGAGGATGCGGCGCTCGCCGGCCGCGGTCTCCATGATGAGCTTGCTGGTGGCGTGCTCGCACACATAGAGATTGCCGCCGGCATCGTAGGTCATGCCGTTGCACTTGTTGCTGGGATTGCGCACTTCCACCACGCCGCCCTTTTCGCTCCAGCGTCGCCGGATATCGCCGGGCATGTCGCTGAAATACAGGCATTGCTCGCGAGCGTTCCAGATCGGGCCTTCCGTGAACCTGAATCCCGTGCAGATCCGGTCGACGCTGGCATTCTCGTCGATGAGGCCGCGCAGCTCCGGCGCATTCACTTCGATGGACATGGAAAGAAACCCCGTTGCCTGGCCGTTGACCCCGCAGGATAGGCGACCGGGAACCCGCCGCAAAGAGCCTGCTGTCGCTGGCCCAGGGGACCGCGGCTGACGACGATGCCGTGGAGAGTAGCCCGTTGCACAGTGCGGACGAGTTGACTATCCCCAATACAGCATGAGCATGCCCGAACGTTCCATCCTCGCCCCCGGTCTCGAAATCAGCCGCATCGTGACGGGCCTCTGGCAGGTCGCCGACATGGAGCGCGACGGCCGCAGCCTCGACCTCGATGCCGCCGCTGCCGCCATGGCCGACTATGCCGAGGCCGGCTTCGACAGCTTCGACATGGCCGACCACTATGGCAGCGCCGAGGACATCGCGGGCCGTTGCATGCGCCTGTTCTCCGGCGCCGGGCAGCGCGGCCGGAAGAAGGCGCGTCCGGTCCTCTTCACGAAATGGTGCCCGGCGCCGGGCGAAATGACTCCCGACGTCGTCCGCGCGGCCGTGCAGCGCAGTCTGGATCGGCTGTCGGTGTCGCGGATCGACCTGCTGCAGTTCCATTGGTGGACCTTCGACCATCCGGCCTATCTCGACGCCATGCTGGAGCTGGCGGCCCTGCAGGCAAAGGGAATGATCTCCCATCTCGGCGTCACTAACTTCAACACCGATCATCTGCGCGTGCTCGTGAAGCACGGCGTCAAGGTCGCCTCCAACCAGGTCTGCTTCTCGCTGCTCGATCGCCGGGCCGGCGAGGAGATGAGCGCGTTCTGCCGCGCCAACGGGGTGAAGCTGCTGACCTACGGCACGCTGGCCGGCGGCCTGCTCTCCGACCGCTGGGTGGGCGCGCCCGAACCGGCGGCGCCCGATATCGCGGACTGGAGCAAGATGAAGTACAAGCGGTTCGTCGATGCGATCGGCGGCTGGGCCGTGCTGCAGAACATCCTGGCGGCCCTTGCCGCGGTCGCGCGCAAGCACGGCGTCTCCGTCGCCAATGTGGCGAC